>JAEPNQ010000026.1 GCA_017643305.1 Marinibacterium sp.
GCTTTCTTGCCTGCGGCATCGAGAGCAGCGCGCTGATCTTCGCTAAGCCCGTCATAGAAAGCCGGGTTCATGTAGCCGTGGAAATAGACTGAAATCACCGGGACCACGGTGAAATGGTCCTGTACCTCGAAGTATTTGCGGCTCACCGCGGCGGCAATGTCGGTCAGGCCAGCGTCGATCACACCGGTGGACAGTGCCTCGTAGACCTTGGAGCCCGACATGGAGACCGGCGCCGCGCCCAACGCCTCGAGCGAAGCGTTAAAGGCGGGGACGAGACCTCGGATTTTCACACCCTTGAAATCCTCGGGATTAATCAAGTTAGAGCCGTTCGAGGTGAAGACCGAGGTGTTGGTGGTGAACAGCCACACCACGTTCTGCACGCCCTTTTCACGCAGCTTCTCGGTCAGGAAACCGGCGGCCTCGGACTCGGGCCATTGGCGCCACATGTCGAGATCCCCAAAGGCGAAGGGGGCAACGGTGACGGTCATGATCGGCAGGGTTTTGCCCCACTGGAAACTGACCGAGAAGGCGCATTCGATGTCGCCCTTGGCGGTCGAGACAATGTTCTCCCGCGCTCCGACCAAGCTGTTGGCACCGAAGATCTGGATGTCGAGCGAGCCGTTCGACTGAGTCTCGACCTCGGCGGCCCAGCGGTCGATGACCTGGGCGATATGGTGCTTTGGCGGCAGTTGGTGGCTGCAGCGGATAGCGGTGGGGTCGGCGGCCTGCGCGACCCCGGCGATACCCGTGGCCGCAACCGCGGCGGCGAGGGTGGTTTTCAGGATGTTCATGGGTTTCCTCCCTTTAATAGTCATCCGGTTCAGGTCAGGTCAGGCGCGCCAGGCCATCAACTTTGGCACACCGGCGCTGGCGAGCGCGCCATAAAGCGGCTCGTCCGGCATTTCGACTGCGGCGATCTCCCGTACCGCCACCAGTTTTTCGAGGTCGATCCCGGTCGCGAACCCCTTGCGCTCGCACAGGTAGACAAGGTCTTCGAACACCACGTTCCCCGTCGCACCTGGTGCAAAGGGGCAACCGCCCAGCCCGCCCAGCGAGCCGTCAAGAATGCGAGCGCCCGCATCCAGCGCCGCCGAAGCATTGGCGACGCCCATCCCGCGGGTGTCATGCAGATGCACGCTGACAGGGATATCCCCCACCGCTGCGCGGGTTCGCGCTGTCATGTCGGCGATCTGGTCCGGCCCTGCGAAACCCACGGTGTCCGCCAGCCCGATCAGGTCGGCGCCGGCCTCGACGCAGGCGATGGCGAGGCGCACGACGTCATCCGGGTCGACCGCGCCCGTGATCGAACAGCCGAAAGCCATCGCGATCCCGGCCTGCACCAGTGGCTTGTGCGGAGCCTTGGCGGCCAGCGCCGCGGTCTTTGCCACAAGAGATATTGCCGCCTCGCGGGAGCGGCGCATGTTGGCCTGGCTGTGTTCCTCGGTCGCGGAGACGACGTTGACGATCTCGGCCGCGGCGGTCTTCACCGCGTCCATGGCCCCCCGTTCGTTCAGCGCCAAAGCGGCGGAGTGAACGCCGAGTTCGTCGCAGAGACCGATCATCGCGTGAATGTCGGCGAATTGCGGCATGCGGTTGACCGGCAGAAAGGAACCAATTTCGAAATACTTTACTCCCGCCGCTGCTTCGCGGTGAATCCACTCGGTCTTGGCGGTTGTGGAGGGGAAGCGCTTTACCAGTTGCAGCCCGTCGCGAAGCCCGACTTCGCGCAGCGTGACCCGACTGGCGGGATACACGGCCCCGGCGCGGCTCATGCGGCTTTCACCTTTGCCGTCCCACGTGCGGTTGCGATGTCCTCTGCTGAGAGGCCGAGACCTGACAGTACAACCTCTGTATCCGCCCCCACCGGGCTGACATCCAGCGAGGCCGGGGCCGGGGTCGTTCCGTCCACTTCGATTGGCAGGCCCGGGGCGCGGAAGGACTGTCCGTCCGGGAAGTGGGACTGATGCAGCCCGCCGGGGCGCATCACATGTGGATCGTCGTACATTTCCGCCGGACGGTTGATCGGCGAGAACGGGATGCCACCCGCTTCGAATGCCGTCTCAAGCGTTGCGTACTCATACCCTGCGATTGCCTCGGCAAAGATCGGCAGGGTGCGGTCGCGGGCCTCGATCTGGTCCATCTTGCTTTGCAGGTCCGGGTCGTCCAGCAGCCGCTCCAGCCCCACCGCGCGGCAGAGCACCTTCCATTGCCCTTCGGTCACCGCACCAACGAAAACCTGGCGTGCGTCGCGCGTGGTGAAGATGTCGTAGACTGGCCAAGAAAATTCCCGCTCTGGCATCGGCGGCGCCTCGCGGCCTTCGATATCGAACTGTACCATGTGCTGCGCGACGAGTAGCAAGCAGTTTTCGAACAGGCCCACGCGCAGCGCCCGCCCTTGGCCGGTCTCCTTTCGCTCGAGTAATGCTCCGAGGACGGAAAAGGCGCCGAACAACCCGCCCATGATGTCATTTGCCGAAGACCCGATGCGCAGGGGGCGCCCGGTCGGGCCGGTCATGTAAGCCATGCCGGTCATCATCTGCACCACCTCGTCCATCGCTGTCCGGTCCTGATAGGGACCGTGCAGGAAACCCTTGCAAGAGGCGACAATCAGGCCAGGGTATCGGGCGCACAGCACGTCCGGCGCAAAACCCATTTTTGCCAGCGACTGGTCGCGGAAGTTCTCAACGAACACGTCGGCGTGGGCCAGAAGCCCGTCGAGCGCTGCTCGTCCGGCGTCGGTTTTCAAGTCAAGTGTGATCGATCGCTTGCCGCGGTTGAAAGTCGGGAAGAACCCTCTGCCCATGCCGGTCAGGTGCCGGGTCTTGTCGCCCTCGGGCGGCTCTACCTTGATCACCTCGGCACCTAGATAGGCGAGGAACTGGCCGCAGGACGGACCCATGATCATATGGGTCATCTCGACAACCGTCACACCGGCCAATGGCTGGAAATCCCGGCCCATGCGGGCGTCCTCCCTCGCGACTCTATTGAAGTAGACGTTAGGCGGGCTCTCTGAATCTGAAAATTATAATGTTAATAACGTTGCCTTCTGATATTGAGAACGCATGGACAGCCGCCAGCTTCGCTATTTTGCCGCCATTCACGAGGAAGGTTCTCTTGCCCGCGCCGCCGACCGAGAGCGGGTCGCTGTCTCGGCTCTTAGCCGTCACCTCGCAAATCTGGAGGCGGAACTGGGTTGCCCATTGTTCGACCGGCTGCCCCGGGGCGTCCGCCCAACTGCTGCGGGCCACCGCCTGTACGAGCACGCCCGCGCCATCCTCCGTGCCATGGCCGCCGCGGAGGCGGACCTGCGGGATGAAGGACGGGAGGTGGCGGGTGCTGTCTCTGTCGGCATGGCCTATTCCGCGGTGAAGGCGATCGGCGTCACGCTTATGCAGCGAGTGCTGACCGATTACCCCAAACTGAAACTCTCTCTGTCGGAAAGCCTTTCCGGCTCCACTCTTCTGCACCTTCTCTCGTCCGAGGTTGACCTTGCGATGGTTTATAACCCGCCGCAGGAGGCGCGCCTAAGAACCCAGCCGGTATTGGAGGAGCGCATGGTGTTGCTCGGCCGTCCCGACCTGATAGGCGGCACGAGCCCGATCACCTTCGACGACATGCTTGAGCTGCCACTAATCATCCTGCGCCAGGGTCTCTCCGCCCGCGCGCTGATGGACGACGCTGCGTTGCTGAAACGGCTGGAAGATAGGGCACGGCTGCAGATGAATTCTGTCTCCGCCATCGCCGGTTCTCTGCTCTCCGGCATCGGTTGCGCCATTGGCACGGACTTGTTCATGCAAGAACACCTGGAAAGCGGCGCTCTCGCCTCCCGCCCCATCGTGTCGCCGGAGCTGAACCGGACGCTCTTCATCTGCGAACTCGCAGATCGCCCTGCAACCTTCGCGCTGGAGACCGTCCGGCATCTCTGCCTGACCCTGTCGCTGGACGCCGTGGCGAGCGGCCGGTGGCAATCGAGACCAGTGGCTTGTTAATCGCTTCCAAGTTCTCTTAATGGGGTTTACGTCGTGGCGAGCGGCTGCCTTGGGCTCTCACCAGGCATTAGCCGCAAAATACACGAAGGTCCGCTCCATCTGAAACCGGAACGGTGTTTGCCTCGTTTGTGGACCTGTCCCAGAATTGTTCCGCTCCTTTGACTTGGTATTTTGCCAGAAAGGAGAGACATGACGGCCCCGATACCCCCCCCCGGAATTCCGCGTCGAAGCAGTGCGCGTATGGGCAGCTACCGCAGACCGCGCATGACCGAAGAGCTGAAGGAGCTGGGTTCTGATGTCGGACATCGTCGTGTTGGTCGCCTGATGCATGAGAACAGCATTGCGGTGAAGCGAAACAAGAAGTTCAAGGCCACGACCGATAGCAACCACAGCTTCAACGTCTCGCCGAACCTGCCGAACCGGCACTTCTTCGCAGATAGGCCTTGGGCTAGTGACATCAGCTATGTCTGGACGCAGGAGAGATGGCTTTATCTGGCAGTCATTCTCGATTTGCATTCCCGGCGTGTGGTCGGTTGGACTTTCAGCAATAGAATGAAACGCGACGTGGCGACCCGTGCGTTGAATATGGCCATCGCTTTACGGCAGCCTCCCAGAGGGTGCATCCATCATACGGATCGCGACAGCCAATATTGTTCACACGACTACCAGAAAATCCTGCGCCAGCATGAGTTTCAGGCATCGATGAGCGGAACTGGGAATTGCTATGACAACGCATCAGTCAAAACCTTCTTCAACACGATCAAGGCAGAACCGCTGTGGCGACAATCCTGGCGGACGCGTCGCGACGCTGAGATGGCCATCTTCGAATACATCAATGGCTTCTACAATCCACGCTGACAACATTTTGCCTTGGCCTGGAAAAGCCCATTGGCCTTCGAGCGAAACGTCGCTTAAGTAAGACCGGAGCAGCACCAGACCGTGACAGGTTCGCTTGATTTTATCAATTATTTGTCGCTTTTCTACACTGTTTTTGTGGACACAGTTTTCTGTAGTTCAGAACCGGGTTTTTCTTGATCAGTCAATTCAATGCAAAATGCTGCGTTCTGAGAGTGCCTTTTGCCACATGGAGACTGCGCACTTCAGTCGTTCGAGCATGTCCTGAGATTATCGGGCGCTGACCCTTGCAGATCCTGGCGGATGAGGCGGGCTACCCTTTCTGGTGCCTCCTCATGTGCGAGGTGCCCGAGATCTGGCAAGGTCACAGTGCGGCAATTTCGCATCTTCGTGCAGGCCTGTTCGACCTGGATCGGGGATACAGCCTTGTCCCGTGGACCGATAACAAAGGTGCAGCGATTTTCCAGAATGGGTAGCTTGGCTTTGAGTTCGGAAAAAGACCATTGTGCCATCATCAGCAACGCGCCTTGGATATGGTCGCGGTCCTGAAGCAATTTTGCATAGCACTCCAGCTGCTCTGGTGACAGGTCCGAACCGGTAGAGCGGATCAACCGACTGGCTCGCCCTTTGGCATTGGGGCCCCATGAAACCAGCAGTGGGACCAACGGGTTGATCGACAAGCCTTTGGCGAAAATCGGAAAAAGCGTGCGGGCTACTCCGTCGAATTCTGCCAGAGCTGGATTCACCGCCAGTATCGTGGGGGACAGGGGGGCTAGGTGCCGGTGACACAGCAGCAGGGCGATGGCACCACCTGCGGAGTGTGCAATGACATGTTTAGGGCTCCAGCCTTCCTGTTTGCAAAGTGCTGCAATGTCTTGGGTCATGTGCTGCAGCCCGCTGCGCCGCCTGTTGCCCAGCCGCGTGAACCCATGGCCGGGCAGATCCAGCGCGACCACATGATGGTCGCGGACCATGTCTTGCATCACGGCGGCCCAGCTGTGGGTTGAAGCACCCGCGCCATGCAGAAACAGCACGGTTGGTCCGGTCCCGGCCTCTTGAACATGCCACAGATGCGGGGCGCATTTGACCTGCCGTGACCAGTTCGAATTTGGCCATCCCCTTAGGTCGGTTTGGAAGTCCATCTTCTAGGCCATGACCGCAGTTTCAATGGCCTGCGACATGCCTGCAGAACTGGCCCGGGGCAAGGCGATGTGTGTGGCTCCCATACGGTTTGCCAGTTTGATCAGCGGTTTTTGCGGTCGGATGGCGGTGTCGAGCACCAGCGCCTGCACCTGCGCCACACGCAGGAAATCAGCCATATGCTCGGCGTCCAGCATGGCCCTTTGCCGGTTCTGATCACCGTCCAGTGCCACATTGGCCCGACCATCGGTCAGTAGAACCAGCGTGGGCGTCAGCCCCTGTTTCTGCGCGCGCCAGGCCATTTCGGCCCCGCTTTGCAGGCCGTGGGCCAATGGTGTGGCCCCGCCTCCCGGTAGGGCGGACAATCGCCTTTTGGCCAGCAGAAGCGACCGGTTTGGCGGCAGAAGCACCTCAGCCTCCTGATTGCGGAACCCAATGAGCGCCACGCGGTCGCGGCTGGCATAGGCGCGGGCCAGCAGATGTTCCACCGCGCCCTTAGCCTCATTCAAGCGGGCATGGGCGGCCGATCCAGAGGCGTCGACCAGAAAAATCAACACCCGTTCGGTGCGGGTTTCAAAGCGTTTGAGGTGGATGTCTGAAGGCAAGACGGTGATCTTGCGTCCGGGTGTTCGGCGCAGCGTCTGCCATGGCGCAGCCGCGCGCAGGGTGGCGATCAGGTCCACCCGGCTGCGGCCGTCACGCCGCCCGGGGCGCGAGGCCAGTGGTCGGCCACGTTGGCGTGCATTGCGCTTGTCACCCGCCCCCATGCCTGCGGCCCCGGCCCGGCGTGATGTTGCTTGCGGGAGCAAGCCATCAGGAAGCATGACGCGGACCGCGTCGATCAGGCGATCTTCGTCGCCTGCGGACGGGCTCGGATTGGGGTGTTCGGGAGGCGGTTGGTCCGGCGGTGTTTCTGCCGGTTCTTCGTCGGGCAGGGGCAGAATGGTCGCACGGTGGGCCAACACCAGGGCCGCACCAGTTTCCAAATCTTCCTGTGCAACACTGCCCCGCCCGTACAGGCACGCATGGGCCTTGGCCGCATGTAAAGCCAGCAGGGGTGCGCGCAAGCTGTCAACGCCCAGACGCGCGGCAGCATGGGTCAGCATGCGCATATCGTCCGGCGTGGCGGTGACGTGTCCCAAGGCGTCGCGCAGCGCCGCGGCATCTTGCAACCCGGGCGGTGTGAGGCTCGGCATACGCAGTCCCGTGAGGTCAACGAAAAACGCCAAACGCTCCGAAAGGGCTGGGGGCACGCGCTCATCTTCTTCCGCGCCTTCGTCTAGCGCGATCAAGCCGGCCGACCCCGGCGCATCCAGCGCCAGCGCAAGTTTTGCGGCCAGATCGGCTGGGCACCGTTCGGCCATCGTCAGCAGCAACAATGCAGGCGCTGAAAAAAGTCCTCTTCGCAGCACCGGAGTGCCCTCCGCCAGGGTCGCCCCGACATCCATTGTGTCATAAAGCTCGGAGTCTGTGATGTTGGGGTGTAAACGCCGGACTGGCAAACCGGTGTCTGGCAGTCCGGTGAGGCATGCGTCGCGAATGGGCGAGGTGCGGGCGCGCAGTGTAATGCCGCCCAGCCCCATGGGGTCCAGCGCCAGCAGTTGCAGGCACAGCCAGGCATGGTCCCAGGAATCGGGCGCCTCGGTCATCCAAGCACCTCTTCCACCACTCGGCTGACCCGGACGCCAGAGCCAGCTTCGTCCATAGGGTCGCGGCGCAGGCGGTGGGTCAGTGCCAGCGGCGCAATGCGGCTGATATGTTCGCGCGTGATTGCAGCGGCCCCCTCATACCCGGCCAGCGCGCGACAGCCACGTAACAGCGTCAATTCCCCGCGCAAGCCGTCGGCACCAAGGGCTATACACAACTCGGCGCATTTTCGTAGCTCGGCCTTGCGGACCTTGATGCTGTCCAACGCGTCGCGTGCGGTCAGAATGGCAGTACGGACCTCCTTGTCCGCGCGGTCCCATTTCTTCAAGAACCTGTTGGGGTTCGTCTCGTAAGCATCCCGGCGCTGGACCACTTCCACCCGCTCTTCGACATCGTCGGGTGAGCGAACCTCGACTGACAGACCAAACCGATCCAGAAGCTGTGGGCGCAATTCTCCTTCTTCCGGATTGCCCGAGCCCACCAGCACAAACCGAGCTGGATGGCGAATGGACAGACCCTCGCGCTCGACCACGTTTTCACCGGATTGAGCCACGTCAAGCAGCAGATCAACGATATGATCTTCGAGCAGGTTGACCTCATCAATATACAAATAACCGCGATTGGCCTGTGCCAGGAGACCGGGCTGAAACGCCTTTTCGCCACTGACCAGCGCGCGTTCGATGTCGAGCGCGCCAGTCACGCGGTCCTCGGTCGCGCCCAGTGGCAGGTCAACCACAGGGGTCGGGCGCGTTACCAGCGGCGCGTCGTCGGGCACGTCGGCCCACTCGGGACGCTGTGCAATGCTGGGGGAATTCACCGGACAGCCCCGGACCGCCTCGATTTCTGGCAACAAAGCAGCCAGCGATCGCACGGCGGTGGATTTCCCAGTACCCCGGTCACCAAAGACCAAAACTCCGCCCAGTTTTGGGTCAATCGCGGTGAGGATCATCGCCAGTTTCATCTGGTCCTGACCAACAATAGCAGAGAAGGGGAATGCGCGTGTCATTGGGTCTGGGTGGCCTTTTGTGAGAATGTGACAGACTGCTGCCCGTTCCAATGCCCGACTTCGTCGAGAACGGCAAACCTGGCATATAGCTCTTCGCGAAACCATTTGCCGTCTCGCACGGCTTGGATGGCGGCGGCATGCGGCCCGGGATCGCGAGCAAATCGGGCCATGGAGGCCAGATCGGGCCAGATCGAAAAGGTGATCTGGTGCAGGAACGGCACCTCGCCAAGTCCGATTTTCATTAGGACATCGGAGTTATCTCCGATCACGCCGCTGATATCCGGCACCCGGCGCCAGAACTGCATCAGGATGCTTGGTTTTATCGTCGCGCGGGTTAACGCAACAATGCCATGATCTGGCATTTGCGGGTTTTCCACCGCAAAAGGGCTTTGTCCAGACCACGACCCCCGGCTTGAAATTGGGCGCAGGAACACTGTCCAGCTTTCCGTGGCATTGGCGTGATACCAGCGAAATGGCGCGCGGGTCTGCAAGGCCGCGCGAGCGGTTTCCTGGTCCTGCCACACGCATAAAACACCCCAGACGGCGGTGTTGGGTTTCGGCGTGAACCCTTCGCCCGTGCCCGAGCCGCACAGCTTCCAAAAGGTCAGCCCGGGCATACAAGACATAGGCCCGCGGGCGAACCCCATCATCGCAAATGCGCCGAGACGACCCCAAGGGCCATCGAAGCGGAACAAGCTGAGCGTCGTTGTCTGAATCGTTTTACCTCAATACTGTCAACTTAGATTGACATAATTCAATGAATGTCGGAAGACTCTTTAAGCGGTAACCGGTCGCGACTGTGAAACATCGAAGCGAGGTCCGATGACGCGCCAGGATATTGGGATACTTCAAAACGCCACGCCGATTGATCCGGTGCGTTCCCATGCGGTTGTGATCGGCGCAGGTCTGGGCGGGTTGGCCTCCGCCATGCGCCTTGGGGCGCGGGGCTACCGGGTTACTGTTGTGGACCGGCTGGACGGTCCTGGCGGGCGCGGGTCAGCGATTTGGAAAGATGGCCACCGGTTTGACCTTGGCCCGACCATCGTGACCGTGCCGCAAGTGTTCCGGGAACTGTGGGCCGCATGCGGGCGGGATTTTAGCGAAGACGTCGATCTGGTGTCGCTGGATCCTTTTTACGAAATCTTATGGCCTGACGGGGAACGGTTCTGCGCCTATCGCGATCCAGCCCGGATGGAGAAGGAGGTGGCTCGCCTGTCACCCGGTGATGTGAAAGGCTACCGGAAGTTCCTGCGTGACAGCGAAGCACGCTATCAGTTCGGGTTCGAAGATCTGGGACGGCGGCCGATGAATCGGCTCTGGGATTTGATCAAGGTGTTGCCGACCTTTGCACGTATGCGGGCAGATCGGTCGGTTTATGCCCACGCGGCGCGGCGGTTTAGAGATCCGCGCCTTCGCATGGCGTTCAGTTTTCATCCCTTGTTTATCGGTGGTGACCCCACGCGGGTGACATCGATATACATCCTGGTCAGCCACCTGGAGAAGGCCTTTGGCGTGCATTACCCGATCGGCGGTGTGGCTGCGATTGCCCGGGCGATGGAGAATGTGATCCGGTCGCAAGGTGGCACGGTTCGGTATGGCGTTGAGGCTGACGAAATTCTTGTGGATCAGGGGCATGTACAGGGAATCGCATTGGCGGATGGGCAGCGGGTCACGGCTGATCTGGTCGTCTCAAACGCGGATTCGGGTCACACCTATCAACGGCTTTTACGCAATCACCCTCGTCGACGGTGGACCAACCAGCGACTGGCGCGTACGAAATGGTCGATGGGCCTGTTTGTCTGGTACTTTGGCACCAAGGGTACTCGGGGTCTTTGGCCAGAGGTTGGTCATCACACAATCCTCAACGGCCCGCGCTATCGTGGCTTGATCCGCGACATATTCCTGAAAGGCACTCTGGCTGATGACATGAGCCTATACGTGCACCGCCCCTCGGTGAACGACCCGACCGTTGCGCCCGAGGGCGACGATACGTTTTATGCGCTCAGCCCTGTGCCGCACTTGGGGCATTCCGATAGCGTAGACTGGCAGACCGAAGCCGAGCGGTATCGCCAGAAGGTTCAGGCGGTACTGGAAGACCAGCTGTTGCCCGGATTGGGGGCTCACCTGACCGCTTCTGAAGTGTTCACCCCCAATACGTTCCGTGACCGGTACCTGTCGCCGCTGGGCTGTGGGTTTTCGATTGAACCGCGCATCCTTCAAAGCGCGTGGTTCCGCCCGCACAACGTCAGCGAAGAGATACCGGGGCTGTTTCTGGTAGGCGCAGGGACGCATCCCGGCGCGGGTCTGCCCGGCGTGGTGAGCAGTGCCGAAGTGCTGTCGAAACTTGTTCCAGATCCGGTGAGGGTGCCATGATTGATCCCGATGATATGGCCTATTGCCGCGATGCGATCCGGCATGGATCGCTGTCGTTTCACGCTGCCTCGCGCCTTCTGCACCCGTCGGTGCGTGATCCCGCACTGGCGCTTTATGCGTTCTGCCGCCTCGCAGATGATGAAGTGGACCTCAAGGCGGAAAAAGCGGCCGCTGTGTTGCGGTTGGGCGAACGGTTGGATGCGGTCTATGCTGGCCGCCCCCGCAACGCCCCGCCCGACCGTGCCTTTGCCGCGATTGTCGAGGATTTCGAGATGCCGCGCGCCTTGCCCGAAGCATTGCTGGAAGGGCTGGCCTGGGACGCGATGGAACGGCGATATGACACCCTTTCGGACCTGGTGGCCTATTCAGCCCGGGTGGCCAGCGCGGTGGGCGTGATGATGGCGGTTCTCATGCGTCAGCGCGATGCAGATGCACTGGCGCGGGCCTGCGATCTGGGCGTGGCGATGCAACTGACCAACATCGCGCGTGACGTAGGCGAAGATGCGCGTGAAAACCGCATGTACCTGCCGCTTGACTGGCTGGAAGAGCTGGATGTGGATGTAGAGGCTTTTATGGCTAACCCGCAGGCGCAGCCCGACATTCGGTTGTGCATCGCGCGCCTGCTATCAGAAGCGCGCCAACTCTATGTACGATCGGAAGCTGGGATCGCCCAATTGCCGCTGTCCTGCAGACCCGGCATCTATGCTGCGCGTTTTGTCTACGCCGGGATCGGCGGTCAGGTGCGCCGCGCCGGTCATGACAGCGTGTCCCAACGGGCGCGTACTGGCAGTTGGCAGAAACTGGGCTGGCTGACTTGGTCCTTGGCACGCACCGGGCTGAGCATGGCCACGCCGACTTCACCGCGGTTATACTCCCGCCCTTTGCCGGAAACCGCTTTTCTGGTGGAAGCTGCCGCTGAGGGGCCGCGCAGCAATGCCGAGTGGAGCGATACACTCTGCTCTGTTTTTACGCAGCTGCGGCAAACGGATTTTGAGCGGAGCGCGCAGATGTTGCCCGTGCCTCAGACTTCAAAGACGCAGTGATGTTCGCCTTGTATTTTGGGATTTTCATAGCTGCCTGTGTTGCCGCCGGTGCGACAGGAGCGATGTTCCCGCCGGGTGCGTGGTACCGCGCGTTGAAGAAACCCGGCTGGACCCCGCCCAACTGGCTATTCCCGGTCGCATGGACCACGCTTTACATCTGCATGTCCTGGGCTGGTGCACTGGCCGCGACCCGGGAAGGTGCCAGCTTGGCGCTGGCGCTTTGGGGTTTGCAGATCGCGATCAATACGCTTTGGACGCCGGTGTTCTTTGGCCTGCGCCGGATCCGGGCCGGCATGGTGGTGCTGGCCGCGCTTTGGGTGTCGGTGGCGTTAACGACAGTGGCTCTGTGGTTTGTGGTACCATTGGCCGGGATGCTGTTTGTGCCTTATCTGGCATGGGTCAGCGTCGCGACTGCGCTGAACTGGTCGGTCCTGCGCCTGAACCCCGAGGTAGCGGACAATCCGCCAATCGAGGCCTAAGAATTTTTGCGCCCGTACAGCTGTAGGCTTGTGCCAGTCCCAAAGTTCGCTTTGGTCTTCTGGGGCTTTAGAAATGCCACCGCGCGCGGCGTGGCACCCGGACTGCCAGCATCGGCTTCAACCAGGGGGACCGGAACCGCCGCAGATCAAGCGCCTCATAGACGCCCAGCGTGGGTTCGCCGTCAAGCTGCGTTTCTACCATCGCACGGGAGTAAAACGGCGCTTCCAGCATGTTCATGACCACCCTTGGCTGCGTGCCCGCATCGGCGCGGGCGTCGCGCCGCACAGCCCATAGGTTGCGAGGCATGTGGGTTTGCGCAAATGGCGGCACCTCGCGCGGTGGGCCGTTATGCGGGAAGACAATGGCGCGGCTTAACCTCGTACCATTCAACCGTTCAGCATCGTAGAAACAGGTGCTGCCGTCCTTGGTTGGGAAACGGCCCCAGGTCCAATAGGCAAAATCTTCTTCCAGCGCGCGGGTGCCGAAATTGGCATCGAAATAGCCATGCCCGGACCAAGACCAGCCGCGTTTCTCCAAGTCTACGTCAATACGTGCGGTCGGGGCAAAGGGGCGCCAGATATGCGCGCCATCCGGGGTCAACGGCAGCTCAACCCCAGTCACCTGCGGCGCGTGCAACGTGACGCGCCCCCGAACCGGGGCAACAATCGGCAGTGCGCCCATCTCGTTGATATCAATCTCCAGCCGTCCGTTACTCCAGTACAGGGCAGACGGGCCCACGTTCATGGTCGTCGAGGTGAGCCGCAGTGCAGACCGTCCCCGGTCTGTCATGGTGAACCGACCGCCGGGACCATAAGTGGCCACGTTAATACAGCAGTGGTTTTCCGGATCCTTGCGCCCTGACCACCGATACCATGGCGAAAACACTGATCCGATAAAGGCGATGATGGAAATCGCCTGGCTGCCATCGTCGCTGATGCCGTCTATATACCACCATGCATAGCCGTTTGGTGGGACGCGAAGCGCAAAGTGCGGTCTTTCATGATCGTTTCGACCGCGTGCCGTGCGGAGAGTGCAGCCATCGGAATACCCGCTCCCGGATGCGCCCCTCCGCCCGCAAGATACAGACCCGGGACCGAGGTCTTCGCGCGTGGACGTTTCAGACTGGCGGTCATGCCATGCGGGCTCTGCCCGTATAGGGAGCCGAGGCTCTCCGGAAAAAGGCTGGCGAAATCGCTGGGCTGTGTCAGCGCCTGCGGCCCCGGCAGCGGATCGAAGGTCAGACCGAAATGGGCCAGTGTGTGGAAGGTGCGGTTTTGCCATGTCTCAAAGTCCAGTTCGGGGCTGCGCGCGGTGCTGAGCGCGGGAGCGTTGATGATAATTTCAAACCGCTCGGACCCGCTGGGCGCTGGCCCATGCCGGTTGCGGTCCTGGGCGCAAACGTAAAGTGTTGGCGCGCTGGGCGGGTGGCCATTGGCAAGCTCGCTGAATTCGCGGGCGTTGTCGGCGGAAAAGAATACATTGTGATGCGACAGGTCGAAACCGCTGGCCTTAGCGGCAAAGCTCCAGACCAGAGCAGACAGGCTGCGGGGCGCAGTGCGTGTGTCTGATGCGACGCCTGCCACATCCGGGCCAAGCGCACCTTTAGCCAGGGCGCGGGGATCGCCGTTGAACACAACGACATCGGGCTTGAGCGTGCGGCCACCGTCCAGAATGACCGTCGGGCCTGCGTCGTCATTGGTTTTCAGCCGGGTGACAACGCTGTTGTACAGAAACGTGACCCCGTGCCGGATACACAGCGCTTCGATCGCCAGCGGCAGCTGCGCCATCCCGCCGGGGATGGTCCAAACGCCTGCGGCCTCGGCCTGCCATATCAGGCCCAGCAAGGCAGGGGCCTCAAACGGGGATCCACCTACATAGGTTGCGTAGCGCCCGAACAGTTGCACCAGACGGCGGTCGGAAAACAACGTAGATAACCGCGTGTCCAGCGTCTGACCCGGCGCTATGGCCCGCAGCAGCGCTGGCTTGCGCATCACCGCCGCCCCCAGCGCGGGCAGGGAGGGTTCGGGTGTCTCCATCATCGGGCTACGGAACGTGTCATAAAGCGCGCGTGTTTCGCGGTGAAAGTGTTCAAAGGCGTTGGCATTTGCGCTGTCGGAAAACGCCCCGATGGCTGTGATGTTTGCGGCCGGGTCATGGGATAGATCCAGCTGACTGCCATCAGGCCAGACATGGCGCGCAATCGTTTCGCATTTCTCAATCTGCAGATGGTCGTCCAGTTTTTCGCCAAGGCAGCGAAACACATCGTCAAATACTGGTTTTAATGTCATCACCGTTGGCCCGGCATCCACGGGTCCGGCAGGCGACGGAACTGAGCGGATTTTGCCGCCCGGGGCCGAGGCCTGTTCGATAACGGTCACGCCAAAGCCCGCTGCGCACAGCCGGGCAGCGGCGCATAATCCGGCAATTCCCGCGCCGACGACAATCGCCTGACCGATATGTTTCTGCGACTGGGGCATGCGGAATTGTTGACTCAGACAACACAACTGTCCAGTATAATTTACACTAACGTGTCATCTTAAATGGACGCTCTGCGCGGGTGATTAAATATGGACCTGAATTCTCGGATCAAAACAGCCGTCGAGCAGAGCATTCTGCGGGCGCAATCTCAGCCCTCTCCGGTCAAGCTGGCCGAGGCGCTGGAACACGCAGTTCTGCCGGGTGGGGCGCGGGTAAGACCGACCATCTTGTTGTCGGTTGCACTTGCTTGTGGGGATGACAAGCCCCAGATGGCCGATGCAGCCGCGGCTGCGCTGGAAATCATCCATTGCGCCAGCCTTGTGCATGACGATCTGCCCTGTTTCGACAATGCGGATATTCGCCGGGGCAAGCCGACTGTGCATCTGGCATATTCTGAGCCCTTGGCTGTGCTGACAGGTGACAGCCTGATTGTCATGGCCTTTGATGTGTTGACGCGCGCCGGCGCTGTGGATGCCGAACGTGCTCTGGCCTTGCTGGGAATTCTGTCTCGGCAGACTGGGATGCCGCATGGCATCTGCGCCGGGCAAGGCTGGGAAAGTGAGTCCGAAATTGATTTGAGCGCCTACCATCGCTCCAAGACCGGCGCGCTTTTTGTAGCAGCCACACAGATGGGCGCAGCGGCAGCTGGCCATGATCCTGAGCAATGGGAAGAATTGGGCGCCCGAATCGGAGAGGCCTATCAGGTCGCCGATGATTTGCGTGACGCTCTGTGTGACGAAGAAACACTGGGCAAGCCCGTAGGGCAGGATAACATCAACGCCCGGCCCAATGCGGTGGACCAGTTGGGGGTGCGGGGCGCTGTGACCCGGCTGACCGATATTCTGAGCGGGGCAATTGCCTCGATCCCCTCCTGCCCGGGTGAGGCGATGCTGGCGCAGCTCGTGCGCAAACAGGCCGAGGCGCTGACCCCGATGGTGCCGTCGGTGGCGCGTGTATAACCATGGCGTGGGCGCTGGCTGGGCCATGGTTTGGGTCGCTGGAGGCATCAGTCAACGACCTGATAGCGCGGCCTGACATCCAGTCCCGTCTGGCGCATTTGCCCGTGGCGCGCTGGTTTGCGCGCCGGGATGGTGCTGAGATTTTCCAGATTATTCAGGGGTTTGTATCCAGTCAGGTGGTCACGGCTCTGGTGCAGTTGAACGTGTTCGATCGCCTTGCACGTGGTGGTATGACAGCTGATGCGCTTGGCGCAGAGCTGGGGGTGGACCCCGATCGGCTTGCTGTGTTCCTTCAGGCCGGGGCAGCGTTGCAGCTGCTGCGACGGCGCTCGGGTGGCGTCTATTGTCTGTCGCGTAAGGGCGCGGCGCTGCGCGGGGTCCCGGGCCTAACCGATATGATCCTGCATCACGCTGCGTTTCTACGGGATCTGGAGGATCCGGTGGGCTTGATACAGGGCAGGACCGATACGGCCTTGTCAAAGTTCTGGCCATACGTCCTGAACCCCGATGTGGTGGGGCAGGGTGAAGCCGCGCGCTATTCTCACCTGATGGCGCAAAGCCAGGCGCTGGTGGCCGAGGACACGCTGCGACAGGTACGTCTGGAATCTGTTCGGCATCTCATGGATGTGGGTGGGGGCAGTGGCGCGTTTCTCAGCGCGGTGGCGGCCCGCTATGACAGGATTGGTCTAACGCTGTTTGACCTGCCCCAAACCCGGGCCGCCGCGCAGGCGAATCTGGCGCAGGCCGGGCTGACGCAACGAGTGGCGCAGGTTGATGGTAGCTTCAAAGCCGACGCTCTGCCATCAGGGGCGGATACGATCAGCCTGGTTCGCGTGCTTTACGATCACGGCGAAGATACGGTGCGCAATCTGTTGGCCAAGGTCTATGCCGCTTTGCCTCCGGGTGGCCGCATCTTGATTTCAGAGCCGATGTCAGGCGGACGGCGTCCCGATCCGATCACAGACGTGTATTTTGCGCTTTACACAATGGCCATGGGAACCGGGCGGACACGGTCGGCAGAAACCATTGCTTCCCTGCTGACGGCCGCTGGATTTGAGGCGATCAAGGTGCCCCGCCCGATCCGCAGCTATGTCACGCGCGTGGTCCTTGCCAGAAAGCCGCTGTCGGCTTGAGCGAACATTAACTGTCAATTGAGGTTGACAGAATTTTGTGTAAGTTTACTGTGACGGTATGGAATCCCTTCTAGGTCTTAGGCCAAGAAGAAAGGGACAGGGAGTTTGTTACAGTGAAGTCACCTGCTGTTATTTTGCACGGAGCCAAGAGCTTGTCGGTCGCGCCGGTGACTCTGAAAGCTCCGACATCGACAGATTTGGTGGTGGAAACGCGCTACTCCGCTGTGTCCAGTGGAACCGAAAAACTGTTCTGGAGCGGGGACATGCCGCCGTTTCCCGGCATGGGCTATCCGCTCGTCCCCGGTTATGAAACCGTGGGCGAGGTTGTCGAAGTTGGCCGTGACTGTCAGCATAAGGTTGGCGATATGGTCTTCGTGCCTGGTGCCGCCTGCTATGAGGATGCGCATGGTCTTTTTGGTGGCTCATCCCGTCGGATTGTTACCGCCGCCGACCGAGTAACACCGATTGATGCGTCCTGTTCGGCCGAAATGACACTGCTGGCGCTGGCCGCCACAGCCCGCCACTCCATGGCTGGACTTCGCCACTTAATGCCAGAATTGATTGTTGGTCATGGCGTTGTCGGTCGCCTGCTTGCGCGGCTGACGTTGGCTGCTGGCGCGCCGGCCCCAGTAGTTTGGGAACTCGATCCGGCTCGGCGCGAAGGGGCCAACGGGTACGCGGTGATCTCGCCCGATGCAGATGATCGTCGCGACTATGGCTGTATCTACGATGCTTCTGGCGACAGCGGCATTCTGAACACACTGGTCGCGCGCCTGGCGCGGGGCGGTGAGATCGTACTGGCTGGGTTTTATGCCCAAGCGCTCAGCTTTGCATTCCCGCCGGCGTTCATGAAAGAGGCGCGGCTGCGCATTGCGGCGGAATGGACTCCAGATGACATGCGTGCGACCCGGTCGCTTGTGGAAAGTGGAACGCTGTCGCTGGACGGGCTGATCAGCCACATCGCCAAAGCAGAACGTGCGACGACCGCCTATAGCACAGCCTTTGAAGATCCAACTTGTTTGAAACTGGTTCTCGATTGGGAGGGGACATGAAAGACGATGTGCCCAACCTGAAAGATTTCGATGAGCGTCTGCGCGAAGAAGCCCATCAGGATCTGGCGGATGTTCTGCCGGCAGGAGAAATGAAGAAAACTCAAATCATCGCGATCTATGGAAAGGGTGGCATTGGTAAGTCCTTCACGCTGGCCAACCTCAGCCACGTCATGGCTGAGCAGGGCAAGCGCGTTTTGCTGATTGGCTGCGATCCGAAATCTGACACAACATCCCTGCTGTTTGGGGGCAAGGCGTGTCCGACCATCATCGAAACCTCCACCCGCAAAAAGCTGGCGGGGGAAGAGGTGAAGATTGGCGATGTCTGCTTCAAACGCGGCGGCGTCTACGCGATGGAGCTGGGCGGGCCTGAAGTGGGCCGTGGCTGTGGCGGACGCGGGATCATCCACGGTTTTGAATTGCTGGAAAAGCTGGGGTTCCACGACTGGGACTTTGATTATGTCCTGCTGGATTTCCTGGGTGACGTTGTTTGCGGTGGCTTCGGCCTGCCGATCGCCCGTGACATGGCGCAGAAGGTAATTCTTGTAGGGTCGAATGACCTCCAGTCGCTCTACGTGGCCAACAACGTGTGTTCGGCGGTGGAATACTTCCGCAAGCTGGGCGGCAATGTGGGCGTCGCTGGGCTGGTCGTGAATAAGGATGATGGCAGCGGCGAGGCGCAGGCCTTTGCCGACGCGGTCGATATTCCGGTATTGGCCTCAATCCCACAGGATGACGACCTGCGTAAGAAATCAGCAAATTATCAGATTGTTGGTACGCAAAGCAGCCAGTGGGGCCCATTGTTTGCCGCGCTGGGTGTGAATGTGGCCGAAGCCCCGCCAGTTCGTCCGGCACCATTGGATCAGGACGGATTGCTTGGCCTGTTTGATGGCAAGGAAACCGGCGCTGGGATCGAACTAGTGCCGGCCACCGATCAGGACATGCGCGGTAAAAACGCAGCGCCAAAAGCATCTCTTGAAGTGGTGTACGACGACGCATGACGGACGAAGTCACATACGACGACGCCGCACGGGCCGAAGTGATCGAAGGGCCACCGCGCACATCTGAGGCTCCGGTTGAGGAGGGGCTTGGTTGCCACTCCGGTTCCGAGATGGAAAAGGCTGCGCGTATGGCCGGGCAGTCCGAATTGCTGGACCAGTATGCGCGCGATTACCCTCAGGGCCCACACGACAAACCGCAAAGCATGTGCCCGGCCTTTGGTTCCCTGCGGGTTGGGCTGCGGATGAAACGCGTCGCAACAGTGCTCAGCGGCTCGGCCTGCTGCGTTTATGGCCTGACCTTTGTCAGCCATTTCTACGGTGCGCGCCGGTCCGTGGGCTATGTGCCGTTCAATTCAGAAACGCTGGTCACAGGCAAACTGTTTGAAGACATTCGCGAGTCGGTCTACGACCTTGCGGATCCTGAGAAATACGATGCAATCGTCGTGACGAACCTCTGTGTGCCAACCGCCAGCGGCGTGCCGCTGCGGCTGTTGTCGGATGAAATCAACGGTGTTCGGATCGTCGGGATCGATGTGCCAGGTTTTGGTATTCCGACCCATGCCGAGGCCAAGGACGTGCTGGCGGGCGCAATGCTGGCCTATGCGCGAGCTGAAATCGAAGCCGGACCGGTCGCCGCTCCCGAAGGCGAACGCGATGGACGGCCTTCCGTTACCTTGCTGGGCGAGATGTTTCCCGCAGATCCAATGATGATTGGTCAAATTCTGGCCCCGTTGGATCTGGCCGTCGGACCGGTTGTGCCCTGCCGCGAATGGCGTGAGTTATACGCTGCGCTGGATGGTGCTGCGGTGGCGGCGATCCATCCGTTCTACACCTCGGCTATCCGCGAATTTGAAACTGCCGGTCGCCCGATCCTAGGCAGCGCGCCGGTGGGCGTAGCGGGAACCGAAGCCTGGCTGAACGGGCTGGGCGATATGTTCGGCTTGCCTGCGAAAAAGGTCGGCGCGGCCAAAAACGCGTTCTTGCCCGCCATCAGTGGCGCCTTGGCCGGATCGCAGATCAAAGGCACCGTCACCGTTTCGGGTTACGAAGGCAGTGAACTTTTGGTCGCGCGCCTGCTGATTGAAAGCGGAGCGGATGTTCCTTACGTAGGCACGGCCTGTCCGCGTACGCCTTATTCCGCCGCTGATGCCGACTGGCTCAGCGCGCATGGGGCCAAGGTGCAGTTCCGCGCGTCGCTGGAACAAGATTGTGCAGCGATGGAAGGGATCAGACCAGATCTGGCCATCGGGACGACTCCGGTGGTCCAAAAGGCCAAGGAACTGGGGATTCCCGGACTGTATTTCACGAACCTCATTTCGGCCCGTCCTCTGATGGGGCCTGCTGGCGCAGGGTCGCTGGCACAGGTCGTAAACGCCGCCATCGGTAACAAGGGCCGGATGGACCGGATGCGCGATTTCTTCGAAGACGTGGGCGCCGGCGAAACGGCGGGCGTTTGGGAAGGCAGCCCGAACCTGCGGCCAGAATTCCGTGCGCTCCACCAGAAGAAACTGGAACGCAAGGCCAAGGCAGCAAAAGCGGCGGAGATGATCTGATGCTGATCCAGGATCATGATCGGGCCGGGGGCTATTGGGGCGCAGTTTACGCGTTCTGTGCTGTCAAAGGCCTGCAGGTCGTGATTGATGGGCCGGTCGGATGCGAAAACCTGCCAGTCACTTCTGTGCTGCACTACACTGACGCACTGCCGCCGCATGAATTGCCCATCGTTGTCACCGGGCTTGGTGAAGAAGAACTGGGCCGTGACGGGACCGAGGAAGCGATGAAGCGCGCCTGGGGCACTCTGGACCCTGCGTTGCCGGCTGTGGTGGTCACAGGATCGATCGCGGAAATGATCGGTGGCGGGGTCACACCGCAAGGTACCAACATTCAACGCTTCCTGCCGCGTACGATTGACGAGGATCAATGGGAAGCTGCCGACCGGGCGATGACCTGGATCTTTACCGAATTTGGCATGACCAAGGGTCGGATGCCGAAAGAAGCCAAGCGCGAAGAGGGCGCCAAACCGCGCGTCAATATCCTCGGTCCGATGTATGGCACATTTAACATGCCTTCGGACCTGGCCGAGATCCGGCGCCTGGTTGAAGGTATTGGCGCCGAGATCAACATGGTCATGCCGTTGGGCGCTCATCTGGCCGAGATGCGCGATCTGGTGAATGCCGATGTCAATGTCGTGATGTACCGCGAATTTGGTCGCGGGCTGGCTGAGGTGCTGGGCAAACCCTATCTGCAGGCACCGGTCGGCGTAGAGTCCACCACCAAGTTCCTTCGCAAGTTGGGAGAGCTGACCGGGCTTGACCCCGAACCGTTCATTCAGCGCGAAAAGCATTCCACCATCAAACCAGTCTGGGATCTGTGGCGGTCGGTGACACAAGATTTCTTTGCCACCGCATCCTTTGCCGTAGTGGCCAATGAAACGTATGCCCGTGGTTTGCGGCTCTATCTGGAAGATGACCTGGGCCTGCCTTGCGCCTTTGCCGTGGCACGATCTGCAGGTACCAAGACAGACAACGACCAGGTACGTGCGCTGATTGGTCAGAAACGACCGCTCGTCGTGTTCGGTAGCATCAATGAGAAAATGTATCTTGCCGAGCTAAAGGGCGGGTTTGGCCCCAGCGCAGCGTTCATCCCGGCCAGCTTCCCCGGCGCGGCCATCCGGAGGGCCACGGGCACGCCGTTCATGGGCTATGCCGGGGCAACTTACGTTCTTCAGGAACTGTGCAACGGGCTTTTTGATGCGCTGTTCCACATTCTGCCGCTGGGCAGTGAAATGGATGACGGGGCTGCCACGCCAACTCCACTGCGCCGCGATCTGCCCTGGGATGAAGAAGCCAACGCCGCATTGGAACGCGTTCTGGCCAGCCATCCGGTCTTGACCCGAATCTCAGCTGCAAAATCGCTGCGCGACGCAGCGGAAGACGCTGCTCTGAAAAACGGGGACACCCGCGTACATGCCAGCACCGTCGCGGCGCTGGCCCCCATCACCTCAACACAGAACAACGCCGTACAAGGAGGTAACGCATGAAAACAGCGATCCATTCCGACAGACCGGTCACAGGACCGGCGCGGCGGCGTGACAAGCGCACGCCAGAATTCATCATCTATTTTCTGTTCATCTTCGTCTTTGCCCTGCCGTTTGCGACCGTTGACTGGGTGGCGCAGGCGCTGAAGCGTCAGACGCTGAACCTGCACGGGCCGCTGGCCCGGGCCTGGGCTGAAGCAGATCGAGTTACGCCTTTCATCTTTATGCGGTGAAGGCATCCGAGATCCGGTTCGTGCAAGCGGACCGGGACCCGGCCGCGGGGAATGCGGCGTCAGCGTAAGATCCGGAGGTTCCTTATGGCTGATAACACCGACCTGTCCTTTACAGGTCTCAATGACGAGCAAGCTCAGGAATTGCATTCGGTCTATATGGGCGGCCTCTGGCTGTTCGTGATCATTGCATTGGTTGCACATATCGCAACCTACATCTGGGCTCCTTGGTTCTAAGGAGCGTTGAACATGGCAAGTTTTTACAAAATCTGGCTCATCTTCGACCCGCGCCGCGTGTTTGTTGCACAGGGTGTGTTCCTTTTCCTGCTCGCGGCCATGATCCATCTCGTTGTGCTTAGCAGCGGGCTAAATTGGTTCGAAAACGCGGCCTCGACCGCCGGTTTCTGATCAAGTCCCGCGCATGCTGTAAGGCGCGTGATGGCATGGACAAAAGCCAAGTCCGCGGGCGGCAGATGTCGCCCGCGGCAACCCGAAATATAAGATGGATCCCATCTCCATCAAACATCAGCGGAGCGACTAACCCATGGCGATGTTGAGCTTTGAAAAGAAGTACCGAGTCCGAGGAGGTACGCTGATCGGCGGCGACCTGTTCGATTTCTGGGTCGGACCTTTTTATGTTGGATTCTTCGGGGTCACCACGACCTTCTTTGCGGCTCTGGGGACGATCCTGATTTTATGGGGCGCAGCGATGCAGGGGACATTCAACCCCTGGATCATTAACATCGCGCCACCAGATCTGAGTTATGGCTTGGGCATGGCCCCGCTGCAAGAAGGCGGGCTGTGGCAGATCATAACATTCTGCGCGGTCGGCGCCTTTGTCAGCTGGGCCCTACGCGAGGTCGAGATCTGCCGGAAGCTGGGCATGGGCTATCATGTGCCCTTTGCCTTCAGTTTCGCAATCCTGGCCTATGTGACCCTGGTAGTGTTTCGGCCCCTTCTGATGGGGGCTTGGGGGCACGGGTTCCCCTACGGAATCTTCAGCCATCTCGATTGGGTGTCTAACACCGGCTACGCCTACCTGCACTTCCACTATAACCCGGCCCACATGCTGGCGGTGACGCTGTTTTTCACCACTACACTGGCCCTGGCGCTGCATGGCGCGCTGATCCTGTCGGCCGCCAACCCGGAGCCAGGCGAAGATATGAAGACGCCGGATCACGAGGATACGTTTTTCCGCGATTTCATCGGCTATTCGATCGGCACACTGGGGATCCACCGGCTGGGCTTCCTTTTGGCGATCAACGCCGTGTTCTTCTCGGCCGTATGCATCATCATTTCGGGCCCGGTTTGGACCAAAGGCTGGCCGGAATGGTGGAACTGGTGGCTTGAGCTGCCGATTTGGCCAAGTCAGGTGGGGATGTGATCATGATGGTTGAGTATCAGAATATTTTCACACAAGTGCAGGTTCAGGGTCCGCCTGAAACCGGCATGGATGACAGTGGTGAGATGACGCGGGAGCGGATCTTCAAACCGCGGTTTTCCACCCTAGCTGGATGGGTCGGTAATGCCCAACTGGGACCGATCTATCTGGGCTGGACCGGCATTGTCAGCCTGTTTACGGGCTGCCTGTGGCTGAACATCATCGGCCTCAACATGCTGGCGCAGGTGGGGTGGTCGATCCCTGAATTCCTGCGGCAACTGTTCTGGTTGGCTCTGGAGCCGCCCAGCCCGGAATACGGCCTGACTATGCCGCCGCTGAATGACGGCGGCTGGTACATCATTGCTAGCTTCTTTCTGCTGGTGTCGGTCTGTACATGGTGGCTGCGTACCTACCTGCTGGCCCAGGAACATAAGATGGGCAAGCACACAGCCTGGGCCTTTGCTGCCGCGATCTGGTTGTTCCTGGTATTGGGTCTGTTCCGGCCGATCCTGATGGGTTCTTGGTCTGAAGCGGTGCCATACGGGATCTTCCCGCATCTGGATTGGACCACGGCATTTTCGATCCGCTACGGCAACCTCTACTACAACCCGTTCCACTGCCTTTCGATTGTATTCCTGTATGGCTCCGTCCTGTTGTTCGCGATGCATGGCGCCACGATCCTGGCTGTCACCCGCTTTGGTGGTGACCGGGAACTGGAACAGATTGTGGACCGCGGCACCGCATCGGAACGCGCTGCGCTGTTCTGGCGCTGGACAATGGGGTTCAACGCAACGATGGAAGGCATCCATCGCTGGGCATGGTGGTTCGCAGTGCTGACACCTATCACCGGTGGCATCGGTATCCTGCTGACAGGCACCGTTGTCGACAACTGGTTCATCTGGGCTCAGGAGCACAATTTCGCGCCGGTTTATGACGGCTCGTATGGCTACGAAGCCTATGGCACCTACAACGACTTTATCGGGAAAGGGGAATAAAGTGCTTCCTCAATGGTTTAATGACTGGAACCGTAACAACCCGACGAACGTATTCGGACCGGGTATCATAGTTGGCGCCGTTGGCGGGGCTATAATCGTGGCCGTCATGCTGGTGGCTTACGGGCAACCCTTTGCCACGCAAAGCATGCAAACTGGGCCAAGGGGTACGGGCATGTCGGTCCCGGAGTTTACAAAACAGGTGACCAAGCCTGATCCGACGATCGAGGACTACTACACTGAAGAACCTTATGTGCCCGAAGGTGGAGAGCCTCTGGCCAAGGACATCTATCAGAACGTTCAGGTTCTCGGCGATCTGACCGAAGACAACTTCAACCGCCTGATGACAGCGATGACCCTCTGGGTCGCGGGCGACGAGGGGTGCGCCTATTGTCATGGTGACGTGGACGTGGAGGAGTATGGCGAAGACACGCTCTACACCAAGGTTGTCTCGCGGCGCATGATTCAGATGACGCAGAACATCAACGAAGGCTGGGGCGACCACGTGAACGCCAATGCCGAGGTTGGCGTCACATGCTACACCTGCCACCGCGGGGAACATGTGCCCAGTGACATCTGGTTCAAGATCGCCCCGGTAAACCAATCCATGGCGGGATGGTCCGCGAACCAGAACCGTGCGACCTCAATCAGTCAATCGACCTCTTTGCCATCTGACGCTTTGGAAACCTACCTGCTGGAATATGGCACCATCGCTGTTCATGATCTCGAAAGCCGCGTTGAAGGCTCTCCTGCCGGAGGTGAATTGCCGTCCATTCAGGATACTGAGCGGACCTTCTCTTTCATGAACTATTTCGACAATTCGCTCGGTGTGAATTGTGTGTTCTGCCACAATTCCCGCGCTTTCTACGATGGTTCACAAGTGACTGCGCAATGGGGCACCGCGTCGTTGGGTATCGCGATGGTTCAAGAAATGAATAGCGATTACCTGGTGCCGCTGGCAGACGTGTATCCCGAGGAGCGACTTGGTCCGATCCATCAGGATGCGCCGAAGGCAGCGTGCAAAACCTGTCACAAGGGCTACCAGCGTCCGATGCAGGGTTTGAACGTGATCGCGGATTGGCCGGAACTCGCCACGACCGAGGCACCGGTTTACGAATAACGGGCGCCGTCCGGCGCCCGCACGTGGCAAGGACTCTGCGCTTCCCGAGTCCGCGCAGGAGCCACGGCTCCATAACCGTTCTGTGGCGACAGAACGACCGGTCAGTTCCTCGCCTGTTTACGTTGGCGTCAGCAGGCGGGGTGCTGACCAACTAGGAGGGAGGGGCCGATGTCCCATACACCGCTTCTGGACCGGGTCGCAGGACCCGCCGATCTGCGCCAGCTGAGCGACAGTGATCTGGTCAGACTGGCCAGGGAACTCCGCGCTGAGGTGATTGATATAGTGTCTCACACGGGCGGGCATCTGGGCTCATCCCTGGGGGTGGTCGAACTGACCGTGGCCTTGCATGCCGTTTTCAATACACCGATGGACAAACTGATCTGGGACGTCGGCCACCAATGTTACCCGCACAAGGTCCTGACCGGGCGACGGCACCGGATGCGGACCCTGCGTCAGAAAGATGGGCTGAGCGGTTTCACCAAACGCTCTGAGTCGGTTTTTGACCCGTTCGGCGCGGCCCATAGCTCTACGTCGATCAGCGCTGCTCTTGGCTTTTCGGTCGGGCGGGACATGGGCCAGCCCACCGGCGATGCGGTTGCTGTGATCGGCGACGGATCGATCAGCGCGGGCATGGCTTATGAAGCGTTGAACAATGCCGGGCATGAAGGCCGCCGCATGTTCGTGATCCTGAACGACAATGAAATGAGCATCGCCCCACCCGTCGGCGCGATGTCCACCTACCTGTCAAACCTCTATGCCTCGGAACCTATTGCGCGGATGCAATCGCTGGCCGATGGGTTTGAGGCGACGATTCCTGAACCGATGCGGATCGGAATGCGCCGCGCCCGGCAACTGGTATCCGGATTGCCCGGCTCTGGGACGTTGTTTGAAGAGCTGGGGTTCGAATATGTCGGTCCCATCGACGGGCACAACCTGAACCAACTTTTGCCAGTGTTGCGCGCGACGCGCGCACGGGCGACAGGGCCGGTTTTATTGCATTGCGTCACAGTAAAAGGCAAAGGCTACGCCCCGGCCGAAAACAGTGCCGACAAGTATCATGGCGTGTCCAAATTCGATGTGCCCTCGGGGGCGATGAGCAAGTCCAAATCAAACGCCCCGAGCTATACACAGGTGTTTGGCGAAACGCTGACAGACGAGGCGGCGCGCGATCCATCCATCGTGGCGGTCACTGCGGCCATGCCCGCGGGCACTGGTGTGAAGACAATGGCAGACCGGTTTCCTGGCCGGGTCTTTGATGTGGGCATCGCCGAACAACATGCCGTGACCTTTGCCGCCGGTATGGCGGCCAGCGGGCTGAAACCGGTCTGCGCGATCTATTCCACCTTCCTGCAGCGGGGCTATGACCAGATTGTCCACGATGTTGCGCTGCAGGGCCTGCCGGTGCGGTTTGCAATTGACCGGGCCGGGCTGGTTGGGGCGGATGGGGCCACGCATGCTGGCGCCTTTGACCTGTCCTATTTGTGCAACCTGCCGGGGTTCGTCGTCATGGCGCCTTCGGACGAAGCCGAGCTGCGCCACATGATGGCCACCGCGCTGGCCCATGATGAAGGTCCTTCCGCCGTACGGTTCCCACGAGGGGCCGGGGTTGGCGTGACACTGCCTGAGCGTGGTGAGGTTCTGCCAATGGGCAAAGGCCGGATCGTGCGCGACGGCGGCGATGTGGCGATCCTATCACTGGGTGCACATTTGTCGGAATGCGAAAAGGCTGCGGATATTCTGGCTCAGGAAGGGCTGAAGATTACCCTGGCAGATGCCCGGTTTGCCAAGCCACTGGATACCGATTTGATCGCGGATCTGGCTGCGAACCACTGCGCTTTGATTACAGTTGAACAGGGCGCTCAAGGTGGGTTTGGTGCTCAGGTTTTGCACCATCTGGCCAATACGGGCGGATTGGATGGCGGCCTACAAATTCGCACGATCACTCTGCCTGATCGGTTCATCGAACAGGCCACGCCGGATGAAATGTACGAAGATGCAGAAATGACGGCGGACAATATTGCCGCCATCATTCGAGGCTTGCAGCGCAAAGCGGATAACATTCTCCCGCTTCACGCGTAAGGTCATGAACCGCTGTCAGCGCCTTCGGACGCAGGTGAAACAGAAGTCAGATAAGCCCAGATGTTCGCTGCTTCTTCAGCTTTCTTTAGCTTGAAGTTCATTTTTCCGCGCGCTTTGTTGTCGTCCAGATAGCCCTTCAGATACTTTGATGGGTCTGCCACATACGCAGTGAACTCTTCTTCATCCCAGACCAGCCCAGCCTCGCCAGCAGCCACTAGGTATTTGGAGTATTTGAAATCCGCAGTTCCTGCTGTCCGCCCGACAACGCCCCAAAGGTTCGGTCCTGTCTTGCCACCTTTTACGATCGTTTCGCCGTCAGCGGTTTCGACCATGTGGCACGACTTACATTTGTTGAAATTCTTTTTGCCCTTGTCGGCGTCGCCTTCGGCGAAAGCTTGCGGTGCAAAAAGGGCAATGGCCAAGCCTGCAGTCAGTAGACGTTTCATAAAGGTATCTCCCGTTCGATGAATGAGAATTAGCGCGCTTCGGGAAAAGTCAACATTCGCCAGATTCAAGCCACCGCGTGGGCCAATGCACATTGCCGCCACAGCACTGTTAGCGCATCAACCAGGTTCATGATGTCGGCGTCTGTGTGCAACGGCGACGGTGTAAAGCGCAGGCGTTCAGTACCCTTGGGCACAGTCGGATAGTTGATGGGCTGCACATAGATCCCGTAATCCTGCATCAGGATGTCTGACAGCATGCGGCATTTAGTGGGGTCCTTAATCATCACAGGGATGATGTGGCTGGGATTGGGCAAATGCGGGATACCGCGTTGGTCCAACAGGTCGCGCAGAAGTTTGACCTGACGGCGTTGCGCCATCCGTTCTGCGTTGCTTTCCTTGAGATGACGGATACTGACCGTCGCCGCCGCTGCGACCGCGGGGGGCAGGGCCGTAGTAAAGATGAACCCGCTGGAAAAGCTACGCAGGAAATCACACAATGCGGCCGAGCCGGCCACATACCCTCCGACACATCCGTAGGCCTTGCCCAGCGTGCCTTCAATCAGGGTGATGCGATCAGCCAAACCTTCACGTTCGGAAATGCCGCCACCGCGTGGGCCATACAACCCAACGGCGTGCACCTCGTCCAGATAGGTCATCGCGCCATACTTTTCGGCAACCTCGACGATCTCCTGCATTGGACAGATGTCACCATCCATGGAATAGACGGATTCGAACGCCACGATCTTGGACGTGTTAGCCGGCAGCGCGGCCAGTTTGCGTTCCAGGTCTTCAGGATCGTTATGCTTCCAGATGACCTTTTGTGCGCGGGAATGACGGATGCCTTCGATCATGGAGGCGTGGTTCAATTCATCCGACAGGATCACCGCATCTGGCAGGCGTGAACCCAGCGTCGACAACGATGCCCAGTTCGATACGTAGCCAGAGGTAAACACCAGTGCGCTTTCCTTGCCGTGCAGGTCGGCCAATTCGTGCTCCAACTGGACGTGATGGTGGTTGGTGCCGGAAATGTTGCGTGTCCCGCCCGCGCCGACGCCGCAGCTGTCGATCACGTCTTTCATAGTCTGGCGTACCTTGGGGTTCTGACCCATGCCCAGATAATCGTTGGAACACCAGACCGTCACCTCGTCCGGACTGTCTTCAACATGGGACTTGGCCACAGGAAATGCGCCGCAAATCCGCTCCAGCTCGGCAAAAATTCGGTAATTGCCTTCATCTTTCAGTTTTTCAAGCTGGGCGTAGAAAACCGCGTCAAATTCCATGACGTTCCTCCCTTGCGTTTAGGCTGAGTGGCTTTTGATCGGGCAGCATCCAGCGCCAGAGCTTGGCGTCCGGCAGCGGCAGAACCAACAGCCAGTGTTCGAGAAGGGCCAGCGCGCTCAGTGTGGCGAGCAGGGCCTGCGTGATAGACAGAGCCGGGCTGTCCGCATGTCCCGCGCGTGCGAAGAACATCGCCACCAGCGCTGACAGCAGCGTGACAGATACCGGGAAAAACCAGTTCATCTGCGCGATCTTGAAATGGCTTGGCAGATGGGCCAGATGGTCTGGCAGAAACTCCACATTGAATTTTGGCACGCCAAAAAACAGGTTCAACTTGGCCGAGATGCGGGCCACAAAAAGGATGCCAAAACACCACGCCCCAACTGGGTTAGGCTGGGCCCAGCTCAGCGCGGCCAGCGCAATGGCAATCAACACCAACAGGCTTTCATGATGGGCGATCGTGCCCCAGGCGCGGATGAAGCGTTCGAAGAATGGTGCACCAGGCGGGCACGGGTGTGAATTGGGCCCGGTGATTACCCCGGTCAGAAAAGCCAGCTCGATCCAGCCCCAGATCGCCAGAGCGGCGGCAAAGCCCATGTAAACCCACAAAATGTCCGTGCGGTCTAGCGACAGCCAGAACCCTAATAGCCCAAGCGCCAGAACTGGCAGAGACCAGAGGGCCGCACGCCCGCGCCCCCCCGCACTGCGCCGAACAACAACCAGGATCGCTCCGGTGGAAAACCACCAGAGAAACAGCGCCACAAGGACGGCGATCCAGGGTGCAGCAGCCATCAGTAACAAGGCTCCAGCCGTGTGGTTGCAGGTAACTCATGCTTTTTCGCTGGGATCAGGTAGAGCGCGACAAACGCCCGTCCTGCCCGCAGCGATGCCCAGCCCTGCGCCAACCGCGCACCCAAACCGCGCCGGGCCTTGGCATCGGCCAAATCCACATTCGCACGATAAAGCGCGCGGCAGTTCTTCAGCCAGCGCGGATCGTCGATATCCAGCGTGATCGGAAAGATCTGTTTGGACAATTCGCTGGTCTTTTCGAATACTTCTTGGGCGTACCAGTCCGGATCCACCCCCAGCGCCTTGTGAAAGGCCGGGCGTTGGTGGTCGCGCACGAACATGGTGGCATAAACCGCTGTAAGAAAGAATTTGATCCACAGCACATTACGACCCGAAGTCAGCTTGGGATCGGTCTTCATCAGCAGGGCAAAGGCTTCACCATGGCTGAATTCATCATTGCACCATTCACAGAACCACTTGAAAATCGGGTGGAACCGATATTCCGGATTCGCCTCGAGATGGCGAAAGATCGTAATGTAGCGGGCGTAACCGATCTTTTCCGAAAGGTAGGTGGCGTAGTAGATGAACTTGGGTCGGAAATAGGTGTATTTCTTTTTCTGGGTCAGGAACCCCAGGTTCACGCGCAGACCCGCTTCACGCAGTGCATCGTTGATGAACCCTGCATGGCGCGCTTCGTCCCGAGCCATCAGTTGGAATAGCTGGGTGATGTCGTGGTTCTTACCCCGACGTTTCATTTCCTTGTACAGCACACAGCCCGAAAACTCCGCCGTGCAGGATGAAATCAGGAAATCGATGAACTCCTTCTTCAGCTCTGGATCCATTCCTTCCCAGTCGACATGGTCCCAATCTTCGTTCTTTTTGAAGTGGCCTTTGTTGGGATCGGCAGTCATCTGGGCGATCAGCTCATCCCATTCCTTGCGGATCGGAGACACATCGATTGCATCCAGTTCATCGAAATTGGTCGTATAGAATCTGGGCGTCAGAAGGGTGTTCTGCATTGCTGTTTCGGTTGCCATTTCGTCCGTAAACTGGGCGTCCTGAGCTTCGGCAATTGCCAGTCCTTCTTCGACCGTGGTGGCATCTGCAGTGTGTTTGGCGTGCATATTCATAGCGTGACCTCCTCAGAGAAGGAAAATTCACACAGTTCCATCACCTCGAAATCACCGGTCAGCCGGGTCCAGAGTCTTTCCACGGCGCTTGCGCGGATGATGGTGGCTTCGCGCTTTTCGATCACGACCTCGCCAAAGGGGGCCATGATTTCGGGGCCTTTCACCAGCACTTCATCGCCGGGGTGGACCACCGCGCCATTGTCGAACCTGATATGCGCATGCAGGCTTTCAAACTTGTGGCTCACCTCCACCGTGCAGGGGGCCCGTTCTATATTCCGTGTTAGAATTCCCATGACTCGCTTCCTTTCATGGTCGATCCAGAAGCTTGGCGAAGCTCCTGGCGTTGTCCGCGCCAAACCCCATCAGGTCGGCGCTCCACCCCGTGGCGGGGTCGGTAATATCGAGACGGCCATTTTCCCGGCGCGCAACGATAACAGGTGTATTGGCGGTGATACCGGCGCGGCTGCGTTCGCGGTCAATGACCCGCGCCACCCCTGCGATGAAACCGCCGGTTTCAGACGATAATTGGGCGATGACTGTGCCCTCGGGCGATAATACGGAAACGGCGCCGCTGACACCGTCGCTGATCAGGATCATCGCCCTATCCTGGACTACAACGGCCGCTGGGGGCGTTGCTGACAGCGGCACATCTGCGACCCGGGCATAGGTGGCAATCGCCAGTGCAGACAAAACCAGCCCACCCATCGCATACAGCATTACGCGCGGGATCAGTTCGCGGTCTTCGGTGCCGGGGTGTCGCAGTGTGGGGGTGGTCATGTTGTGTCCTGTTTGGGGTATGGGTTATTCGGCGGCCAGGGCCGGGGCGTTCGGATCACGCGAGGCGCGGGTTACTTTCGGCCGGTCGATCCGGGCTTGTGCAGCTTCGCCCAGCAGCTTGGCCACACGTTCCGCGTCAGGGATGCAGCGCAAGGCAGGCTGGGTCCGGAACCGCCAGGGTCGCACATGGGGCCAGCACACCAGGTATCCCAGTTGAGTGGCACCTTGCTGCAAGGTCAGAGCAATGGTGCCGCTGCCATCGCGCCGCAGGTCCAGATCGGCGCTGTCGATACGGGTGAAGGGCAGGTTCAGCGTCACGGTCAACGCCGCCCCGATGCGCATGGCGACGCGCGAAGTGGTGATCGTGTAAACGGTTGTCCGCGCCTGCAGATACGCAAAGAGCATCAGCAAACCACAGGCAACAGCCCCCAGGATTAGGAACGGCACAGAAGCCGCAAGTGCCATGTCTAGAGGCATCAAGTCACTGACAGCGATGAACCGCCATAGCGTGAGCGCGACGAAATACCCGGCGACCCAGCCTACACCACAGGCCGATTTCGCCAGCGCCCACCAGTTCGGGCGCCCCTGCCACAGGATCTCTTCACCCTGGGGCGGGCGCTCGGGTAGACCGGGGATGGGTTCTATGGCGAAATCGTCGTGGGACATCAGCTTTTCCAGCCTCAGATTTGGGGTTCAAGACGTTCGGCGCTCGCATAGAGGTTGCCACCGGCGTAGTAGGCCGAGATCTTGTCCTCTTCGAGCAGCGTCACTTGGTTGGGGTCGGCCAGTTGTGGCACCTCGCGTACATGCTGGCTGAAGATCGTTCGCACCAACACATTGCCGAACCAGATCCTGGCCAGCGTCATCGGCACCAGGCGGGTGCCAGAACCAAACGCCTCATCCACCTGGTATTCTAGGTAGCGAACCAGCTGTTCGGGTTCGTCGACCCACATATCCGTGACCGTACCAACGATTTCGCCATCGGCGGTTTTCACGGGCATACCGCGCGGGTCCTTTCCTGCAGCCACGGCAAACGCGGGCAGGTCGCGCATCGGCGACAGCTTGTTGCGGCCATGGCCGTCCAGCTCGGGCAAATCGCGCCGCGGGGCCCAGGATGCTGGCCCAACGCCATCCACCATCGGGTTGCCTGTAGGTTCGAACGGGAACCCGTCAGACGCGCTGGTGCGTGCCAGGGCCAGGTCGTCGCGGTCACCCCGCTGTCCGCTAGGCAGCGTCAGCGTGCCGCGTCCGTGGGGCAGGATAAAGGTTTTGTCGTCCGGCACAGGGAACGGACCCTGGTTCGGAGACGGCTCGCCGTCATCGTTCACCAGCGGGTAACCTTCGCGCATGTTTTCGCGCTGGATGTAAAAGATCAGCAGCGCAAAGAAGATCCAAAACAGCCAGATTGCGAGGCTGGCAAGGTCAAATTCGCCAAAAAAGGTCGATGTCATCTGAGTCTCCCTTCGGGGTTTGTGGCAAGGGTCATGTCGGAAACTCCGGCAGCCCTGACTGCGTTGTGTTGGTGGGTGTGGTTGTTTTCCGGCGGCGTGCGGCCAGAGGGCCAAGCGCGATCAGCGTTATAAACAGCAGGCCGATCTCAACGTGGTAGACAAAGGTATAGCCGGTGGTCGCGGTGTTGAGCGCGGCGCCAAGCGCGCCGCTTTGCGCCTGCACATCAACAATGTCGCGCAGGCTGCCGCCCAGGGCTATGGCCAGGCCCGATGCGGTGGCCTGAGCCGCGCCCCATGCGCCGAGCGCCAACCCCTTGCCGGCCAGCCCCTGCTCCGTCAGGTTCATGGCGGAAATCAACGTTGCCACGGCAAAAAGCCCGCCGCCAAATCCGATGGCACCGGCACCTGCAAAAAACAGCAGCGGTGCGGACATTGGGGCCGAAAAAATCACTGCGCTGAACGCGACAACCCCGGCCAACACTCCGCCACAGGCCAACCGCGCTGGATCGTGACCCTGTCCAAGCAACCGCGCGGCTAGACCATAGCCTGCCAGCGCGCCCACCACCCACATCGCGGTCAGCAACGTGGTGGAGGAAACCGAAAGCCCCAGCACCTCACCACCGTAAGGTTCCAGCAGAACGTCCTGCATGTTGAACGCCATGGTCCCCAGGAAAACGACCGCTAGCAGACGTCCGGCCTGGCCACCTTTCAACAGATCGGCCCAGGCGTCGCCAAAGCTGGGGCGTGGTGCCATACGCTCGGCCGCGGTCATCGGGCGGACCTTTTCCTGCCGCCAAAGGGCGATGAGGTTCAGGATCATGCCTACGGTCGCCACGCCCTGAACCACGCGGATCAGACGCAGGTCGGAAAAATCGCGCAGCAACCAGCCTACCACTAGGGCTGAGACCCCCATGCCGATCAAATACATGACGTACAGCAGCGCCACGACCTTGGGGCGCGTTGCTTCGCTCGCGCGGTCACAGGCGAGGGCCAGACCGGCGGTCTGCGTCATGTGAATACCCAACCCGGCCATGAGAAAGGCAATCGCGGCGAGTGCTTCGCCTGCAAAGGGCACGTCAATTGTTGAATGTCCGCTCAGCACCAGCAAAGCAAACGGCATCACCGCCAACCCGCCCATCTGCCAGATCGACCCGAACCAGAGATAGGGGATCCGCTTCCAGCCAATGGCACTACGATACGTGTCCGACCGGAACCCCAGAAGCGCCCGGAAAGGCGCGATCAGAACGGGCAGGGCGATCATCAGCGCAACGATGGTGGCGGCAACACCCAGCTCCACGATCATCACGCGGTTTAGGGTGCCCAGCAACGTTACTGTGGCCATGCCAACGGACACCTGGAACAAAGACAGCCGCAGGAGTTGCCCCATCGGCAGATCGTCGCTTGCTGCTTCCGAGAATGGCAGGAAGTGCGCGGGGATCTGCGTGAAGGACGACGGGCGACGGCTCATGGGCGCAGCTCCATCGCGTGGCTGATATAGAATCCGGATTGGACCCGGCCCAAGTCCCGCACACGGCCCAGCCCATCCAGATAGCGCGACAGGCGCGTGGCACTGTGCGGGATCATGGTGGGTGACCGATCGGACCGGGGGAAAAGCTTGCCTGCATACCACATCGCCATCAACAGTGTTGTCTTCGGCGCAACGGTAAAGCGGATGGTCTGCGGGTTATGCGCGCTGCTCAGTCGGTCAAGTGCGATGCGCACATCGTCCTGATCATAGTAAATCAGGCTGTCCATCGCAAAGATATGGTCGAACTGACCCTGTGGTGTGGCCAGCATATCCCCAGCGGCAAATGTGACCCGGGGGCGCAGCCGTTGCGGCAAACGCTGTTCTGCGATGCCGATCAGGGACGGAGAAATATCGATTGCAAACACCTCGGCCCCGCGTTCGGCAAGCACCTCAGTGAACTGGCCCGGCCCACAGCCTGCATCGAGAACGCGTAGGCCACTCATGTCCGCAGGCAGATCCGACAGCAACGTGTCGCGCATGGCATCACGGCCCGCGCGCACGGTCTGGCGGATTTTGGACACCGGCGCATCGGATGTCAGCCGCTCCCACGTACGGGTCGCGGTGCTGTCGAAATAGGTTTCGACCCGGGCGCGGGTGCCTTCATACGACATCAGTCAAACCCCAGCAGTTCAAAGATGTCCCGATCTGGCAAAGGCGCAGGCGCCAACGGTTCGGTCCCATTCCAAAGCGCCTCGGCAAGGCGGACATATTCGGCGCGGCACGCGATGATATCGTCATCCGGATCCATCTCGAACAATGTCTTTTTCTTCAGGCGTGACCGGCGGATCGCATCGACATCGGGCATATGGCCGATGCGGCGGAATCCGACCTTGTCGCAGAACCGGTCGACTTCATCGGTGTCGCGGCTGCGGTTGGCGATACAACCGGCCAGGCGAACCTTGTAGTTGGTCGACTTGGCCTGCACCGCCGCGATGATGCGGTTCATGGCGTAAATGGAATCAAAGTCGTTGGCGGTAACGATCACGGCGCGGTCGGCATGCTGCAAAGGCGCGGCAAACCCGCCACAGACCACATCGCCCAGCACGTCAAAGATAACGACATCGGTGTCTTCCAAGAGGTGATGCTGCTTCAACAGTTTCACGGTCTGGCCCACAACATAGCCGCCACAGCCAGTCCCGGCAGGCGGGCCACCGGCCTCCACGCACTTCACACCGCCCCAGCCTTCAAAGATGAAGTCTTCGGGCCGGAGTTCTTCCGGATGGAAGTCCACTTCTTTCAAAATGTCGATCACGGTGGGCACCAGCGACCCGGTCAACGTAAACGTGCTGTCATGCTTGGGGTCGCAGCCGATCTGCAAAACCCGTTTGCCCAGCGACGCAAAAGCGGCCGACAGGTTGGAGCTGGTCGTGGATTTGCCAATCCCGCCCTTGCCATAGATCGAAAACACCTTGGCCCCTTCGATACGGGCGGTGGGATCCTGATGGACCTGAACGGAGCCTTCGCCGTCCAGGCCGCTCAGATCGGGCGGGCGTCTGTCGAGTGGGCTCATGAATACATCCTCATTCTGCAGCAATCCCTTCCATCTGATCCTCCAGCGCGTCAGCGGCCTGTTGCAGGGCTGACAGGGTTTCTTGGTCGGGTTGCCAATAGGCACGTTCGCTGGCTTCCAGCAGGCGGTTCGCCATACGGCTGGACGCCACGGGGTTCAGGGTGGCCAGCCGGTTGCGCAAGTCGTCATCCAGTACGAAGGTTTCCGACATGCGCTGATAGACCCACGGCTCCACCTGCCCGGTGGTGGCCGACCAGCCCAGTGTGTTGGTCACATGCGCTTCGATCTGGCGGACCCCTTCGGCCCCGTGTTTCAGCAGACCTTCGTAAAACCGCGGGTTCAGCGACCGGGACCGGGTTTCCAGCGCAATCTGATCAGCCAGGGTGCGGACCTTGCCATCACCCCGGGTCTGGTCGCTGATATAGACCGCCACATCTTCGCCACGGGCACGACGGATCGACCGGGAAATACCACCAAGCGTGTCAAAATAGTGATCGACCGTGGTAACGCCAAGTTCGACGGATTCGAGGTTCTGATAGGCAACCTCCACATCCTTCATGGTCTGCTGCAGCAGGTCGGTGTTTTTGTGCGCCTTGCCGGTAATGTCATAGGCATAGCCTTTGCGCGCCTCATAAGCGTCCGCCAATTCGTCTTCGTCAACAAACGCGAGGCTGTCGACCAGCTGGTTGACATTGGACCCATAGGCGCCCTCGGCATTGGAAAAGACGCGCAACGCAGCATTCTCCAGTGGCACGTTCATCTTTTCGGCGTAGGCCAGTGTGTTGGCGCGGACAAAGTTCTGATCCAGTGGCTCATCAGCCTGCGCGGCCTGCAGCGCGGCCTGCGCCAGCAGGCGGGTTTGCAAAGGCAAAAGATCCCGGAAGATGCCAGACAGTGTCATCACCACGTCGATGCGAGGGCGGCCCAACTCTTCTAGTGGGATCAGATCCGCGCCAGACAGGCGACCAAAACTGTCAAAGCGCGGCTTGGCCCCCATAAGCGCCAGCGCCTGGGCGATTGGGCCGCCATCGGACTTGATATTGTCGCTGCCCCACAGCACCAGTGCCACACTGCGCGGCAGGGTCTTGTGCGTTTTCAACAGCAGCTCGGCCTGTTTGGCACCGTCCTGACAGGCATAGGCTGTCGGCATGCGAAATGGGTCAAACGCGTGAATGTTGCGTCCCGTTGGCAGGATGTCTGGGTTGCGCAACAGGTCGCCACCTGGCACCGGTGGAGTGAAATGACCGCCCAATGCACGCAGCAGCGCGGGGAGCTCGGTTTCGTCCGCCAGCTTTGTGTTGAGCTCGGCGCGGGTTTCCCCGTTTACCTCGGGCATGTGGTCCAGGTATTCGGCCCGCTCGGCATCCGTCATCGGCTGGCCCACAACATGCAGACCTTCTGTGATCAGCGCGCCTTCGGTTTCTAGCAAGGCCCGCCAAAGATCCTCTGGCGCGCGGCCTCCCAGGTCCACCGCTTCGGCCTGATCCGCGATCAGGCTTTCCATATCCGTACGGTCCGGCGCATCGGGAGCCATTTCCCGCCAACGCGTCAGGCTGTCCTTCAGTTCCGCCAACCCCTTGTACAGCCCCGCGCTGGCCAGTGGTGGCGTCAGATGGCTGACTGTCACGGCCCCCGCGCGGCGCTTGGCCAATGTCGCTTCGGATGGGTTGTTGGCGGCATAGAGATAGATGTTGGGAAGATCGCCAATCAAGCGGTCAGGCCAATCCGCACCGCTCAGGCCCGTTTGTTTACCCGGCATGAACTCCAGCGCGCCATGCATGCCGAAATGCAGTACCGCATCAGCGTCAAAGCTGTTGCGCAGCCAAAGGTAAAACTGCGCAAAGGCATGGGTGGGCGCAAAGCTGTGCTCAAACAACAGGCGCATCGGGTCGCCCTCATAGCCGAAGCCCGGCTGCAATCCGATAAAGACTTTTCCAAACTGCTTACCTAGGATGAACACGTCGCGCCCATCGCTTTGGACCCGGCCAGGAGCAGGCCCCCAATTGGCCTCTATTTCATCCAGCCAGGGGGTTTGCCGAACAATGTCATCGGCCGGCACGCGGGCAACGACATTAGCCTCCTGTCCATAGGTTTTGGCCGTGCCGCCCAGAACCGCCTCGCGCAGCGCTTCCACCGTTTCAGGCGGCTCCAGGTCATAACCTTCGCCCTTCAAAGCCTGCAGCGTGTTGTGCAGCGATGCAAAGACATCCAGATACGCTGCGGTTCCGGCCGCGCCCGCATTGGGCGGGAACCCAAAGAGCACGATGGCCAGCTTACGGTCCTGTGGTTTCGACCGGCGCAACCTGGCCAGGCGATCGACCCGCGCAGCCAGCATCTCAACCCGTTCCGGGGCAGGGGCCATCGCCTTGGAGGGATGATTGGCCTTGCCATCCGCTGTCACCCCTTCGCCATGCCGACCGGCAAAAACCGTGGGCACGGTGGCACCGTCCAGCTCAGGCAGGGCGATGAGCATCGTAGTCTCGATGGGCCCCAGGCCTTGCGCTGATGCCTCCCACTGTTCCAATGTCTGAAACTCCAGCGGGTGCGCAGCGATATAGGGGATATCCAGCGATTTCAGGACTTTGACGGCGTTTTCATTGTCGTTATACGCTGGGCCGCCAACCAGGGAAAAACCAGTGAGCGACAGCAAAGCATCAATCTGTCGGGTGCCGCCCTTTTGGAAATAGGTCTCAATCGCGGGCCGCGCATCCAACCCCCCAGCAAAAGACGGGATCACACGCAGACCAAGCGCTTCCAGCGCGCGGATCACAGCATCGTAATGCGCGGTATCCGAGCTCAGCACATACGACCGCATCATCAAAAGCCCGACGGTTGCGCGTGGCTTGGCCGGACCCGGCAGATCGGCCAGCTTGGTGGTAATGCGCTGGGGCAAATCGGGGTGATATAGCCCGGTATCGGGATAGTCGCGCGGCTCGGGCGCAGGCGTGTCCTTCCAATCCGGCCGGTCCGCATAGCGCGACAGCAGGAACCGAACCAAAGCTTCGATATTATCGTCGGAACTGCCCAGCCAATACTGCATGGTGATGAACCACGCGCGCAGGTCCTGCGCCTTGCCCGGAATGAACCGAAGGATTTGTGGCAGCCGGCGCAGCAGCTTCATCTTGCGCTGTCCGGTTTCGGTGGAAGGTTTGGATGACCCCCGCAACCGTTTCAGTAGTCGGAGTGCACCCGAACTGGGTGCGCCCATGTCCAGCGTGCCCATCCGGGTCAGTTTGACGATCTGGGCGTCAGCGATAATACCGATCATCGCATCGCACTGGTCGCGACGGACCTGCATCGCAGGCAGGATCGCTTTGATATGTTCTTCCAGAAACAGCAGGTTGGCGATCACGATATCGCCCTGCGCCACGGCCTGTTTGGCGGCCTCCAGGGCCTCGGGGTTCTCGCCCCATTCGGCGGCGGCAAAAACCTGCACCTCCAGGCCCGGATAATCCGCAACCAATCGCGGCATTACGCGCTCACACGGCCCCGTGGCATGGGAATCGAGCGTCACGATCACCACGCGGTAAGGGGCTGATATGGAGCGCTTAGCGGGCATAGTGCGCTTTGGCCTCATATAGGGTTTCCACCGAAATCTCGGCTTGGCCGCGTTCGGCGGCGAAGGCTTCGGTATTGCGGCGAGCCTTGCCGCGCACAAAGAACGGAACCTTTCGCAATTCGCGTTCGGCTTCATCCATCCAGATCACATTAGCCGACCCGTTTGCCTGCGCTGCAGCCTCGGGTGGGCGGGCGCCATGAGCGTGATGTGACGGCCCCGCATCGTCATTGAATTCAGGGTCCTCGCGGAACATGTGCAGCAGATGTTCTTCCAGACCCATGACAAGCGGATGCACCCAGGTGTCAAAGATCACATTCGCGCCTTCAATCCCCATCTGAGGGGAATACCGCGCTGGGAAATCCTGAACATGCACAGGGGCTGAAATCACGGCGCAGGGAATGCCCAGGCGCTTGCCGATATGGCGTTCCATCTGGGTCCCGAGGATCATTTCAGGCGCAAGATCGGCGATCCGAGCCTCTACCTCTAGATAATCATCGGTGATCAACGGATCGACCCCGAAATCGCGCGCCAATGCGCGGATCGGCCGGGCCATTTCGCGGTTGTAGCAGCCTAGCCCGACAACCTGAAACCCCATCTCGTCTCGCGCAATACGGGCCGCTGCGGCCACGTGGGTGCCATCACCAAACACGAAGACCCGCTTGCCGGTAAGGTAGGTGCTGTCAACACTGGCCGAATACCAAGGCAAGCGCAGGCGACTGGTGTCCAGCCGCGGTGCGACACCAGCCAGTTGGGCTACTTCGTCGACAAAATCGCGGGTCGCGCCAACCCCGATAGGCACTGTTTTGGTATAGGGCTGATCCAGGTTCCGCTCCAGCCAGCGGCAGGCGCTTTCTCCCGTCTCAGGATACATAAGTACGTTGAAATGCGCGGCTCCAAACCGGGCAATGTCCGCGGGGGTTGCATCATAAGGCGCAACAACGTTGACAGCGATGCCCATTTCTTCCAGCAGCGCAGTCACCTCGGTGATGTCGTCGCGATGCCGGAACCCCAGAGCCGTTGGGCCCACCAGGTTGCACGACACGTGAGCCGTTCTGGCCATCGGGCGGGCCAGCGCGCGCACGATCTGCAAAAGGGTTTCGTCGGCGCCAAAGTTCTCTTTACGCTGGTAGCTGGGCAGCTCCAGCGGGATCACCGGCACGGGTAGGCCCAGCGCTTCGGCCAGACCACCGGGATCGTCCTGGATCAGTTCAGCTGTGCAGGACGCCCCCACCATCAACGCCTGTGGCTGAAACCGGTCATAGGCGGCCTGTGCAGCATCCCGGAACAGCACGGCCGTATCCGAACCCAGATCGCGAGCCTGGAAGGTGGTGTAGCTGACTGGCGGGCGATGATTGCGCCGTTCGATCATGGTGAACAGCAGATCGGCATATGTGTCGCCCTGCGGCGCATGCAAAACAAAATGCAGTCCCTTCATGGCGGTCGCCACGCGCATCGCCCCAACGTGAGGCGGGCCTTCATATGTCCACACAGCAAGTTTCATTCTGCGGCCACCTTCAGTAAGGCGCGGCGGCGCAAGGGGCGGGCAAACAGCCCAGCCAGATCACCGGCCTGTTCGTAGAAATGAATGGGGGAAAAGACGAGCTCGATCGCCCATTTCGTGGCCAGGCCTTCGGCCTCTAGCGGGTTGGCCAAGCCAAGGCCACAGACTGTCAGATCAGGGCGGGCGGCGCGGACGCGGTCCAGCTGCTTTTCCACGTCTTGACCCTCGGCAATCACCGGGCCGGGGGCGATTTCAGACAGGTCCGGTTCGGTCAGGCTGCGATGCAGGAAAGGGGTGCCAACCTCGATCAATTCTGCCCCGCATTCGCGCGACAGGAACCGGGCCAACGGAATTTCCAACTGGCTGTCCGGCATCAAAAAGACGCGCTTGCCCGCCAGATCCTCGCGCATGGCCGCCACGGCCTTGCGGGCGCGGGCACGCGGGGCCTCGGTTACCCGGTCGACCACCGCCGGGTCGATACCAAACCGGCCCGCGACAGCCTTGAGCCAGGCGGTTGTGCCCAGTTCCCCAAACGGAAAAGGGGCATAGATCGGTTTTGCTCCACGCCGCAAAACGGTGTCATGCGTGTCCCCGAGGAAAGGCTGCACAAAGGTGACGTGGGTATTCGGACCGATCCCGATATTGTCTTGGGCAGTGCGCTGTGGCAGCAGTTTTACGTCCGACAGCCCAATGGCAGACAACAGGTCCAGCATCTGGTCCTGCACCACATCCGGCAGCGCCCCCGCGATGATCAATTGATGCGCGTTATCCTGCGGCAAACCGTCAGCAAGCGTTGACAGGCAGGCGTCTTCGCCTTGCGTAAACGTGGTTTCGATACCTGACCCGGAAAAGTTGAAAACCTGTGTTTGGGGGGCGTGAATGGCGTTGAGTCGCTCTGCCGCTTTGGACAAATCGAGCTTGATGACCTCGGATGGGCAGGATCCCACCAAAAACAGCCGTCTTATGTCAGTTCTTCTTGACAGAAGCCGCTCAACCTCCCGGTCGATCTCCTGCTGGGCGTCAGCCATTCCAGCCAGATCGGTCTCTTCGAGAATCGCTGTACCAAAGCGCGGCTCGGCGAAAATCATCACCCCGGCGGCGCTTTGCAACAGGTGCGCACAGGTGCGCGACCCGATCACCAGAAAGAAGGAATCTGGCATCTTTCGGTGTAGCCAGATGATGGCAGTCAGCCCGCAAAACACCTCGTGCTGGCCCCGTTCCTTGAGCACCGGGGCTTGTGCGCAACTGCTGAGAGATTTGGGCTGGATCGTCATGCGCTGTCCGCCGTTTCCAGTCGTGCGCGCCGCAGTTTGAACAGGAACTGACCGGCGTTGACTACATAGGTCGCATAGGCGGCCAAAGCCAGCGCAATCAGTTGCCCAGAATCCAGCCAGCCCATTGAAAGTGTTAGTAAATATGCCGTGTGTAGCGCGATCACGAGGAAGCTGAAAACATCTTCCCAGAAGAAGGCTGGCGCCAGCAGGTACTGCCCAAAGACAACTTTTTCCCAGATCGCTCCGGTCACCATTATCAGATACAGCACGAAGGTCTTCAGCACGATCGACACGGTTGCCGCATGATACCCTGAGCCCGAAATCAGGTAGTTCACCACCAGCGCCAGCGAGACAAGGAACACCACAAACTGCAACGGTGCCAGGACACCTTGTACCGTAGTCCAATATGTCTGGTCTCTGCGTTCCCGTTGCTCTTGCGTGTAGAGCGGTTGGGCGCTGTGATTGGTCATGGCATGGTTTGCCATGATCGCCTCCCTGGTGATTTACAGAGAACGTAAGTGGAGGAAACCAGAAGTGTCAATTGAAACTTACACTATTAAAAGAGGCGAGGGAGTGCGATAACTTAGATGCCTCTCCGGCCAAATTTCCTTAAGTAATTGAAAAAATTATAAATAATTTTGAATTCAAATTAGTGATTGCCAACATGTCCGAAAAAATTGACAAAACACCGAAGTCAGGCGACAATACGGGCCAAGTTGCTGAATGCCTGCTTCTGTTGCCGGATGCGGCGGGCGGACTTTAGCTCCGATCGGCATCAAGGTGTCTGCATGACAAACGGACC
>JAEPNQ010000025.1 GCA_017643305.1 Marinibacterium sp.
ATCTTCGAAAGGATTTGCGCCTAATTTTGCCCTGTCGCGAGGGTATAAGGCGGATGGTACAGGTCATAGGTGTGTTTTCATCCCAGAAACAATCTAGGGGCAAACAATCAGGCTGGTTCAATGCTCCCGCCATCTGATCCGGCTTTGGCGGACCGCATTCGTGCGTGCCGGATCTGTGCAGACCGGTTTGCGCGGACCGAAACCCGCCATGCGCCCAGGCCCGTCGCCTGGTTCCAGCCCGGCGCCCGCATTCTGATCGCGGGGCAGGCGCCTGGCGCACGCGTCCAAGAATCGGGTCAGCCATTTACCGACCCCTCGGGCGACCGCCTGCGCGATTGGCTGCAGATGGGCGTGGACACATTTTACGATCGCAGCCGCGTGGCGATTGTGCCCATGGCTTTCTGCTTTCCCGGCTATGATGCCAAGGGCGCCGACCTGCCCCCGCCTAAAATCTGTGCCGAAACCTGGCGCGCGGATGTGCTGCAGGCGCTGGGTCGCCCGCGCCTGACGGTTCTGGTGGGCGGCCACGCCCATAAATGGCACCTCGGCCCACAAAAGTCAGTGACCGACACCGTTTGCAACTGGCGCAGCCATGCGCCCGCCTTGTTTGCCCTGCCGCATCCCTCCTGGCGCAACACCGGCTGGCTTCGCCGCAACCCGTGGTTTGAACGCAACCTCTTGCCTGTGCTGCGGCAAGCCGTGCAAAAGGCGTTGCATGACTGACCTGACCCCGCTTGACACGGCCCACGCCGGCATGGAAGCCGCGCCCGAAGATGATACCGCACGCCTGCGGTTCTATGAACGCCTCGCCGACAGCGAATTGATGTTGCTTCTTACGGAAGAAGCGCGTGACGATACCGCCAACCCCCGCTTGTTCGAAACCTCTAGCGGCACCTTTGTGCTGGCCTTCGATCGGGAAGACCGGCTGACGCGGTTTACCGGTGAACCCGTGCCCTATCTCGCCTTGTCCGGTCGGTCGCTGGCCGGGATGTTGGCGGGGCAGGGGGTCGGGCTGGGGCTGAATCTGGATGTCGCGCCATCGGAAATCCTGATCCCTGCCGGTGCGCTGGACTGGCTCACCGACACGCTGACCCATGCGCCTGATGTGATCGATGGTGACATTGCCGAACTGCGCGCACCCGGCAACCTGCCCGATCACCTGCTCGCGGCGCTGGACACCAAGCTCGCCACCACTGGCGGCCTTGCGGACCACGCCTATCTGGCTGGCACGCTGGATGCGCAGGGTGGGGCGGGCCATGTACTGGCCTTCATCGGCGCGCCCGATAAGGCTCAGCCGGCACTGGCTGCCGCCGTGGGCGAAGCACTGACTTTTTCGGGGATCGAGGCTGGCACGCTTGACGTGGCCTTTTTCGAACCGTCTGATCCTATCGCGGCGCGGCTGGTCAGGACCGGACTGCGTTTCGACCTGCCCAAACCACCGGAACCGGAAACTCGCCTGGCGCCCGGGTCGAACCCCGGCAAGCCGCCTATCCTGAGGTGAGCCAGCAACTGGAATCTTTCAAATTTTGCGCCTGCTTATGCTGCAGCGCGTCCCACTTCAGCCCGCAGCGCGGGCGTGAAACGCCCGCACGGCATCTACGATCTCATCGGGAATTTCTTCGGCCATGTAATGGGTCGCGCCCATGGCAAAGCCTTCAACCTGATTGGCACGCATCCGCCACAGGCCCAGCGTATCAAAGCAGCGATCGATCACCCCTTTGCGCGCCCACAGAACCTGCAACGGCATGGCCAGCTTGCGCCCGTCATCCGTATCGTCATGGGCAATATCGATGGTCGCCGCCGCGCGGTAATCCTCGCAACTCGCCCGTATCACCTCTGGATCACGGAAACAGCTCAGGTATTCCTTCAGCGCCTCTGCGGCGAATGGGTTGTACCCGGCCTGGTTGATGCATTTGCCCATCCAATATGCGTCCGGGTCCGACCCGATGATGTCCTCGGGCACCGGCGCGGGCTGGATTAGGAAGAACCAGTGCCAATAGGCGGTGGCAAAGTCGCGACCGGTACCTGCATACATCTCCCGGGTCGGGGCGATGTCGAGTAGGGTCATAACCGACACCGCCTCTGGATAATCCAGCCCCAGCCGGTGTGCCACACGTGCGCCCCGGTCATGCGCCAGCACTGCAAACCGCGCATACCCCAACCGCCGCATCACAGCGACCATATCCGCCGCCATTGCACGTTTGGAATAGCTTGCATGGTCCGGGTCCGACGCAGGTTTGTCCGACCGGCCATAGCCCCGTAGATCCGGACAGATCACCCGATACCGGTCGGTCAGCATCGGGGCCAGCCGGTGCCACATGGCCGAGGTCTGGGGATAGCCGTGCAGCAACAGCAACGGCGCACCATTTGCCTGCCCGCCGACCCGCAGGAATATCCGCGCGCCCGCGCCGTCTTCGTATCTCTCTTCGAACCCGTCGAACATCCGCTTCCCCTGATTATTTCAGCCGATCACACAACGATCACGTGCGCCGCCGCTTGCGTCACAACGCTGCGAGGCTGGATATCATTCTCACAACTGCCTGATACGTTACTTGCATCGCCACGTAAAACGGCGCCTGCAACCAAGGGACACTCAGGATGAAATTCACCCTATTCGCTGCCTTCCTCGCCGCCTCCACCGCGCCGCCTGCCTTTGCAGGCGAACAGTTTGTCGACCAGACCGGCTATGCCGTGTCAGGCTACGACGTGGTCGCCTATCGCAGCCTTGCTGCAAACCCAGTCGGTCAGGACCAGCCCGAGGCTATTCCCGGCAAAGTATCCATCACAGCCGACTACAACGGCGCCACCTTTGCCTTTGCTTCGAAAGAAAATCGCGCCAAATTCTTGGAAAATCCCGCCTACTACGTGCCGCAATATGACGGTCACTGCACCTTTGGCGTCTCCAAGGGCGGCAAGGTGCCGGGCAACCCCAACCTGTGGCGCATTGTTGATAACAAGCTGTACCTGAACATCACCACCACTGTGGTCGGGTTCTGGGAAGAAGACATTCCCGGCAACATCAATAAGGCGGAAAACAACTGGGTGAACATCGAAGACGCGGCTGCGTCTTCCAACCCCATCCCGAAATGGACCTCGCAAGCGCCGGCCAAGAACTGACCGCAACGCGCTGCATTGACCTGATCCGCTCTTTCCGGGACGCTGCGGAAAAACCGTTGCGTTCCGGAAAGGGCTATCATGGACCACGTTTCAAAAACGATGAACCCGTCGTTTGATGACGCGATTGACGCGGTCACCGCCGTGCCCGAAATCGGACTGCTGATTCCGTGCAACGTCACCCTCGAGGCCTACAGGAACACCACCCGCATCCGCATCCTGAATTCTCGCGAAATGCTGGGCGGCGCAGGTCTGCCCGACACATTGGAACTGGCCGAAGACGCGGGCCAGTGGGTGGAACGGGTAGCTACGGCGCTGCAAGGCTGAATTTGTGGCTCACGCAAACCGCATCCTCAGATCCATCAACCTGCCGGGCGAGTTGATCTGCGTGGACATTTTCCAACGCCCAGACGGCAGCTATGGCTTCGACGAATTCCGCCGTGATCCCGAAGATGCAAGAGGATGGTACAGCATCGGCCACCATGGCCACCGGCATTTCGCGTCTGTTGCGGAAACGATGATTGCCGCGCAAGCGGCTGTGTCATGGTTAGAAGATGTGGTTGACGGATGATGCGAAAGCGCGGCCGACAACTTTCAAATTTTCCAGCCCGATTGCTTCAGGAGAATTTGGCGTCTTCTGCGTCGTTTCAACAATTTGCGGCCGTCAGCCGTGCCTCAGCGACGGCGATCACGCCGTGCGCTCATTGGTTGGAACGCAACCCCCACATGCGCTTCGCAATAGGGCTTGCCCGGCTGAACCGGTAGACCACAGAACCAGAAATTGTCCGTTGCAGGATCACCGACAGGCCATTTGCAGGTGCGCTCAGTCAGTTCCATCAGGCTTAGCTTCTTGGCCTTCTTCTCGACCTCGTTCACCTTGGCCAATGCTTCGGGGCTGATTTCATTTGCCGATGGTTGCGGTGGAAGGGGCTGACCGGCTGGGATAATCGCCTTGCGGGCCGTGGTCGTCTGCGGCGGAACAGCGGGCTCGGTCTTTGGCTCTTCCACTGGCTGGGGCCGCGCGGCTTCAGTTTTGGGCGCGGGCTTGGCCTTGGCCTTCGGTTCCGCAGGCGCGGCCTTGGGCTTGGCTTCCGCCTTGGCCGAGGTAGAGCCTGACGCCCGGTTCGACAGGCCCAGGCGATGGACTTTGCCGATCACTGCATTGCGCGTGACCCCGCCCAGTTCCTTGGCGATCTGGCTGGCCGACTGGCCTTCGCTCCACATTTTCTTCAAGAGCTCGACACGCTCGTCAGTCCAGGACATCTGCACCCTTTCCAGCCAAAAAGCGGCCCAGTTTCGCGGCCGCTTTCCTTAATTCTTGGTCAGGCTTTTATATTATCTTTTCAGAACGGAGTTACAAGGCGGCTTGCGCGGGGTTATTCTGGTTCTTCCTTCAGCGCCTGCAACACGTTCACAATGGCTTCGCGCACAGCCGGGTCTTCGATTTCCGGGTTGGGCATATAGGTGCCCGCCGCCACTGCCCCGGGATCCGTCAGATACGCCAGCAAACGGTCGCGGCTCCATTGCCCTCCTGCCTGCCGCAGAGCATCGGAATACTCAAACGCTCCCGCCGCAACTTTGCCTTCATACACTTCTCCCAGCGCTGGGGCGGCATCTGTGCCAACAACACCAAAGGAATGGCATTCCGCACATTGGCCCAGTACCAGCCGCGCGGCGGTTTTCTGTTTGTCGCTTAACTCCAGCTGCGCGATCCTGGCTTCGGCAAATTGCTGGCTGACATCAAACGCGCCCACTTTCAGTCTCAGGACATAACGTTGATCGGTTTACACTGCGATTGCGTCGCCGTGCTGATGCACATATCGCACCCGCGGCCCCAGATCGATGCGTTCGGCAAATACCACCCGCCCTTCGCGGATGCGCAGCCGTATCAGCATCTGCCCGGCCAGCGTTCCCGCCAGCAGGTCACCGTCCCACGCCGGGTGAAACCTGTCGATCCGGGTCAGCGCGCTGGTCGCCACTGACGGCAGCCACGCAAAGACTGGCGGTTCAAACACCGGGTGGCGGCCATAGTCCAACGTGTCCGGCAGGGGCAGACGGTTGTACCGCGTGCCCAGCGCCACTTGCGGCCAGCCGTAATCCAGCCCTTCACGTATAAGGTTCAACTCATCTCCACCGCGCCGCCCGTGCTCGACGGTCCAGAGCCGCCCGTTCTGGTCAAAGCTTATGCCCTGCATGTTGGAATGCCCCTGGCTCACCGTGCGCGAAGCACCGGTGTCCGGGTCAATTGCCAGCACCTTGCCATATTGCTGGTTGGGATCCTGCGAAATCGCGATGGGCGCATAGGTGCCATCAACCGCGTAATCGCCTGATGCAAGGTAAACCGTTCCATCCGGCCCTAACCGGAATCGCCCGCCAGACATATGCCCGTCAATCGCCCGCCCGCTGGTTTTTGGCGCGAGGCACGGTGCGGTGGAGAAAAACTGCGTCCAGTCCCCGGCAGTCACCTTGCCCCCTGCCGTGTCCTCCAGCGGGGCAGAGGCCAGGCTGGTGCGATAACAATCTTCGCCCTCAACCCATTCGGCATAGGACACGAACAGCCGACCATCCGAATAATCCACATCGTTGTACCGAAGGAAAAAATGCCCCCAGGTATAGTCTGGGTTCGCGGCCTCGAAGGCCAGCATGGCGTCCCAGCCATTGGGTGGCGGGGCGATGTCCAGCTCGATCGCCGAGCGACCTGTAACATCAAAGAACTGGCCTTCATGGGTCATTAACAGCAACGTTTCATCTACCGAGGTCAGCGCGCCGCCGCTGCCGGGCCGGCCCTTGGGGATCGGCTCCGCCACCGGGGTCACGTCCAGGGACAGAAAGATAGATTCCACCGTCTGCGGGACACCCTCGGCCTCCCATTCCATAGCTGCCGGGTACTGCTCGAACAGCGATGGCACGTTCTGTTTCAAGATGGTGGTGCCGCCAGTTCCGACGATATAGCCAATCACAATCGCGAACGGTGTAATGATCAGCAGCCGGATGATGGTTTTCTTCACGCGCAGGCCCTCCGCCGTGATTGCCCGAACTCCCTGACCGAAATGCCGGTGCCTGTTACCGCTGTGCTGCTCGTTCGGTCCTGTTCTGGGCCGTTATCGTTGCCATTGGGTATAGAAGCGCGACCCATGCGGGGCAAGTGTGACGGGAGGGGTCAGGTGGTTACGCGACGGCGCAGCTGCGCCTCCCGCAATGCCAGCATCAACGCCCCGCCAAGAATGATCGCGGCTCCAAACCACGTCACCCAGTCGGGGACCACGTCGAACAGCACAAAGTCGTAAAACGCGGCAAAAACCAGCGTCGCATATGAAAACGGTGCTACAAAGCTCGCCTCGGCGCGGGCCATGCCGTTCAGGAAACAGATCTGTGCACAGGCCATCAGTATGCCTACACCCGCCAACCCGCCCCATTGCGCCAGGCTGTGCGGCATCTGCCAGACCGGCACCACCGCTGCGGTTGCAATCGCCAGTCCGATCCCGTTGTTGATCAGCAGGATCTGGAACGGAGCCTCGCGCCCGGTCAGTTTCTTGATGAACACCAGCTCCATCCCTATCACCGCCGCGGCCCCCAGCGCCAGCAAGGCGGCGGGCTGAAAACTGGCCGGTGTCGGGCGGAGCAGCACCATCGCGCCTACCAATGCGATCAACGCGGCGGTCCATCGCACCGGGCCGACCCTTTCGCCCAGCAGCGGAATAGCCAGCGCCATTGCAAAAACCGGGTTCAGGAAACTGATTGCCGTGGCATCCGCCATCGGGATGTAGGCCACAGCGGCAAACATCAGTGTCACCCCGCCCCAGCCAAAGCTCGACCGGCCAATGTGCAGCCGCCAATGCACCCGCCCAAAGGCAGGCCACCGGATCAGCGCGGCTGTGGCAAAAAGGGCAAGTGCCCACATGAACCGCCCCTGGCTCACCTGCAACGGATGTAAAGCCGGACCCAAAGCCCCGCTGCCCAGCAGCTTGGCCATGGTGATGCTGCCCGCAATAAAAGCGGTTGCCATCAGGATCAGGCCAGCGGCCAGTCCCGGGTTCTCCGATCTCGGGGTCAACATGGCTGCCACCTGACCACATCCGATTCCGGTGGCAAGCCTCTAAGTGGCCATACCCCGGCGGAACGCCAGCGATCCGTCTTCAAAATCAACAACGGGCAGGGTTTCACGGTCGGTGAAATAATCCTGCGTCATCACCCACGGCTCGTGATCGCCCTGTTTTGGTAGGATCGCCAGCGCCCGCATGATGTAGCCTGCGTTGAAATTCTCCGGGTCAATCCACGGGCGCAGAGCCATACCGGCCTCGGCCTCGCCGAGCGTGGGTGTCACAACGCGCGCCTGCCGGTCGGCCATATGGTCGAACATGCGGCACAGGTAATCCGAAACCAGATCGGCCCGCAGGGTCCAGCTGGACCGCAGATAGCCGAACACCATCGCGAAATTCGGCACACCAGATAGCATGATGCCTCGATGGGTCACACATTCCGAAGGGGCCACCGGGGCTCCGTCCACACTTAACGTGATACCCCCTAGCGCAGTCAATGTCAGCCCGGTTGCCGCTACGACGATATCGGCCGCCAACATCTCGCCCGATGCCAGTTGGATGCCCTCGGGCACGAAACGGTCGATGGTGTCGGTGATGACTGACGCTTGGCCCTTGGCAATTGCGCGGAACATATCCCCGTCTGGTATGACCGCAACCCGCTGCTTCCAGGGGGCATAGCGCGGGGTGAAATGTGCCTTCACATCGTAAGACCGGCCCAGATACGCCTTGGCTCCCATCACGAATTCCGCCGCCAGCGCATCGGGCTCCTCCTTCGACCGCCGGATCAGCGTCTGCTGCATGTGCAACATCTTGCGCCGCATGATTTCGTGAAACCACTCATCCGGCAGATCCAGCGCCTTCAGCGTTTCGTTGAATTCATCCGTTTTCGGGCGTGGATAGAAATAGGTTGGCGACCGTTGCAGCATCGTAACATGCGCCGCCTTGCCTGCCATGGCCGGGATCAGCGTCGCCGCGGTCGCCCCGGACCCGATCACCACAACCCGCTTGCCGTCATAATCCAGATCATCCGGCCAGTGCTGTGGATGAATGATCGGCCCTGCAAAATCCTCCATCCCCGACCAAGTGGGCATGTGCCCCTGATCGTGGTCGAAATACCCGCCGCAGAACCACAGAAACCCGCAGGTCATCTGCCGCGAAACGCCTGTTTCTTCGATCTCCAGCGTCCAGACCCCACGCGCGCTATCCCATTCTGCGCTGGACACATGCACGCCATACCGAATGTGCTGATCCAGCCCCGTTTCGGCGATGGCCTCGTCCAGATAGGCCAGAATTTCCTCGGCCGATGCAATCTCCGGCCCGGTCCACGGCTTCCAGCTGAACCCAAACGTGAACAGGTCACTGTCCGACCGGATGCCGGGGAACCGGTGGGTATGCCACGTGCCGCCGAAACTGTCCTTGCGCTCCAGCAGGACAAAGCTCTTATCCGGGTGACGCTGCTGCATGTGATATCCCGCGTCGATACCAGACAGCCCGGCGCCGATGATAAGAACGTCAACATGGCCCTCGCCCGCATCCTGCATTGCCTTTGATAATGGCATTTCGTTCATGGAAGCCTCCGTTCCTTGGCTCCAGCGTAACACGCATCCATAACTTCACCATGGGTTTCGCTGCGTCGCGACTTTTCGCTTTGCATTCGCGCAACGCTGCACTATTGCCCCTGCATGATCGTAATGTTGTGTCCTTCCAATCTCCGACGCCGACGCTGACCTGCCGGCCCGATCCCAATGCGCTTTGAACCGCGCGCCCAATCCAAATCCACATTGACGACCGCGTCTGCCTCAGGCACCCCTATGGCGCATTCATGCACAAGGATGATCCACATGATCCCGTCTGTTCTGCCGACTTACAACCGCGCACCCCTCAGCTTTGTGAAGGGCGAAGGCACTTGGCTGATCGAGGCTGACGGGCGACGTTTTCTGGACCTTGGCGCGGGGATCGCGGTGAACGTGCTGGGCCACGCGCATCCGGCGCTGGTACAGACCTTGACCGATCAGGCGAATAAGCTATGGCACACTTCCAACCTATACCAGATCCCGCAACAGCAGGCGCTGGCCGACAAGCTGGTGGATAACAGCTTTGCTGACACTGTGTTTTTCTGCAATTCCGGCACCGAAGCCTGTGAACTTGTCGTAAAGATGGCGCGTAAATACTGGACCGAAAAAGGTCATCCTGAAAAAGCCGAAATCATCGGCTTCGAAGGTTCGTTCCACGGCCGGTCCTCCGCCGGTATCGCGGCCGCAGGTGGTGAAAAGCTGACTGCCGGTTTCGGGCCGTTGCTGCCGGGGTTCCGGCATGTGCCGTGGCTCGATCTGGACGCCGTCCGCACCGCGATCAAGCCCGAAACAGGCGCCATCATGGTCGAACCGATTCAGGGCGAAGGCGGCATCCGGCCCACGGAAGACGGCCAGCTCAAGGCACTGCGCGAAATTTGTGATGAAAATGGCCTTTTGCTGATTCTGGATGAAGTCCAGTGCGGAGTGGGTCGGACCGGCAAACTGTTTGCCTATGAATGGGCTGGCATCACGCCGGACATCATGATGGTCGCCAAAGGCATCGGTGGTGGCTTCCCGCTGGGCGCAGTTCTGGCTACGGAAAACGCTGCATTGGGCATGACGCCCGGCACGCACGGCTCCACCTATGGCGGCAACCCGCTGGGCTGTGCCGTGGGCTGCACTGTACTGGATACGGTCGCGGATGAAGCGTTCCTGTCCGAGGTCAGCCGCAAGGCCGGTCGCCTGCGCCAGCGGCTGGAAGGGCTGGTCGCGGCCCACCCGGATGTATTTGCCTCCGTCCGCGGTGAGGGCCTGATGCTGGGCCTCGTCTGTACCGCGCTTAACGCCGACGTGCTGCAGGCAGGCTATGACGCAGAGGTCATTACCGTGCCCGCCGCCGAAAACGTGCTGCGCATCCTGCCGCCTCTGACCATTTCCGATGCAGAGATCGACGAAGCCGTCTCCCGGCTCGACGCCGCCGCCAAGACAATTGAAGCGGCCTGATCTTCCTCTTGCGTCAAGTATACCGGGGGTTTGGGGGCTGGCCCCTATTCCCACACCAGACACGAAACGATCCGTTATGAACCATTTCCTTGATATCCATAAAACCGACCCCGCCGACCTGCGGGTCATGATCGACCAGGCAGGCGAGATGAAATCTGCCCGCGCCGGTCGCCCCAAGGGCAGCCCGGACGACGATCAGCCGCTTGCAGGCCGCATGGTCGCGCTGATCTTCGAAAAACCTTCCACCCGGACCCGTGTGTCCTTCGACGTCGGCGTACGCCAGATGGGTGGCCAGACTATGGTGCTTTCGGGTGCAGACATGCAGCTGGGCCACGGCGAAAGCATCGCCGACACCGCCCGCGTGATGTCGCGCTATGTCGACATGATCATGATCCGGGCGTTCGACGAAAGCGTGCTGGCGGAAATGGCGGAATATGCGGACGTGCCCGTCATCAATGGTCTGACCGACCGCACCCATCCCTGCCAGATCATGGCGGATGTGATGACCTATGAAGAACACCGCGGGCATATCGCAGGCAAACACGTGGTCTGGACCGGCGATGGCAACAATGTCTGCGCTTCGTTCCTGCACGCCGCAGGGCAGTTTGGGTTCGACCTGACCTTCACCGGTCCGCCGCAGCTGGACCCGCAGGACGAATTCGTCGGCCTCGCCCGGCAGAAAGGCAGCCGGATCACCATCGAACGCGACGCTGCCAAGGCCGTGCAGGACGCTGACCTTGTGGTAGCAGACACCTGGGTGTCCATGCATGACGCCCAATCCGCCCGCGAACGGCGTCACAACATGCTGCGCCCCTACCAAGTGAATGCCGCTCTGATGGCGAAGGCAAAGCCCGACGCGCTGTTCATGCACTGCCTGCCCGCGCATCGCGGTGAAGAGGTCACGTCCGAGGTCATGGACGGCCCGCAATCGGTGATCTTCGACGAAGCCGAAAACCGTCTACATGCCCAAAAGGCGGTCATGCGCTGGTGCCTTGGGGTCTGACGCAGCCCAAGTGAGCGCTTCCGCGCGCTTTTATTCAGCCGGTTGCACCGCGATGGATGTCTGCAGACGTGACCTGTGGGGCAGGGTCGGTGTATGAGTATTTGGACCAAAAAGACGCAGGGGCGCGCATGGAACGGATCGTCGTGGCTGGGGCGGGCAGCATTGGCTGTTTCGTAGGTGGCCTGCTGGCTGCTGTCGGGCATGATGTTGTCCTGCTGGGCCGCGCGCGGGTGCTGGATGAAATTCGGGCGCAGGGGCTGGGGCTGAGTGATTTTGGCGGGCTGGACCTGTCGGTTGACGTAGACCAGCTCGAATTGAGCGAAGATCCGACTTGTCTGAAGGACGCCACGCTGGTGCTCTTAACAGTAAAAACCGGCGCGACGTCATCGATGGCGTCTGAGATTGCTGCTCATGCCCCCGCAGATGTGACGGTTGTCAGCCTGCAGAACGGGCGCGAGGCCATTGAAGCCCTGCGCGCAGGCCTCCCGGGGCGGGACGTGCGTGCCGGTATGGTCCCATTCAACGTGGTGCCTGTCGGGCTCGGGCGGTACCACCGCGCCACTAGTGGCGACATCGTGATCGAGGCCGGGCCAGGCGATCTGGCCCAGCTGCTAAACGTAGCGCATCTGGCGGTTACCGAAAGCGATTGGATTGAGGCGATCCAGTGGGGAAAGCTGCTGATCAACCTCAACAATGCCGTCAACGCAGTATCTGGCCTGCCGCTGCAGGCGCAATTGCTGGACCGGGCCTGGCGGCGGTTGATGGCGGATCAGATGGCCGAAGGGCTGGCCGTTTTGAAGGCTGCCGGCATTCCAGAGCAATCGACCGCACCGGTGCCCAGCCGCCTGATCCCATTCATCCTGCGCCTGCCCACACCGCTGTTCCGCCGAGTCGCTGCGCGGATGATCGCCATTGATGCAGAGGCGCGCACCTCCATGGCCTATGACTTGGCCGCTGGGAGGCAGACGGAAATTGATGCGTTGCAGGGCACCATCGTGGCGCTGGGGCAGGCGCATGGCGTGCCGACGCCGATCTGCGCCCATGTGGCGGCGTTGATCGCGCAGGCCAAACCGGGTGTTGGCCTGTCACCCGACGACCTGCGGCCCTGATTGCTCAGCTGCGCCGCTTGGTGCGCAGGGTCGGGTCCGCCTGTGTCGGATCCTCGGGCCAGGGGTGTTTGGGATAGCGGGCTTTCATGTCCTTGCGCACATCGGCATAGGATCCGGCCCAGAACCCTGGCAGATCGCGGGTCACCTGTACCGGGCGCTGGGCCGGGGACAAGAGCGTTATCTTGATCGGCACGCCCGCCGCCTGCGGATGCTCGGTCACACCGAATAGCTCCTGCAGGCGCAGTTCGATTTCAGGACCATCCTCGGGGTAATCAACCGGCACCTTGCGACCCAAGGGCGTGTGAAAGGCGGGCGGCGCCAGCCGATCCACCGTCTGCGTCTGCTCCCAACTCAGCATAGCCAGCAGCGCGGGCAGCAGGTTGAACCGTTTCCAGTCTTCTGCCGACCGGACGCCATCGAGCATCGGTAGCAGCCAGTCTTCCAGCGTGTCCATCAGCGCTTCGGGCGACATGTTCGGCACGTCCCGCCCAGCCGCGCGCACCATCTCCACCCTCCGCGCCAGCCGCGCGGCCGGACCGTCCAGTCGCAGGCCCAGCTCGCGAACACCGTCCAGCATGGCCGCAGCCATGTGATTGGCGGGGACGTCACGCCAGATCCGGTCGTCCAGCACAACCGCGCCGAACTTTTCTTGCCTGCGGGCCACCACGCGCCGGTCCCGCCGGGACCAGACGCAGTGGTCGACCCAGGTGATCTGGTCCGCGAACAGCGCGCGAATGTCGGCCAGCGCGATCTCTGCGGCCATCCGCACCGTGGCTTCGCGCGGGTTTCCATCGGTGTCCAGCACCACGAGGAAGGGTGCGGCAGACAGCGGGTCACCCTCGGGCAGGACCACACCCTTGCCCCCGGACAAAACGTAACGCGGCGCATCGCCCTTGCGGCGTTGACCAACCCGGTCGGGATAGGCCAGCGCAGCCATGGCCACAGGTGACAGATCGGTGCTGTCACCTGCCTGTTTTTGCAAACGCCGGGCATCAGTACGAATGCGTTCCACCGCGCCGCCGTTCACATCAAACGGCCGACGGTTGCGGAAGCCACGCAGATCACGCACTGCCTCCAGCCGCAACACCAGATCAACCGGTGAGCCGCGCAGCGGGTCGCGGTCCGACAAAAGTGCGGCCAGCGGGGCGGCCTCCGGCCCAGCGCGTACAAGCATATGCGCCAGCCTTGGATGCGCCGGAATCGCAGCCAGCGCCCGTCCATGAGCGGTGATCCGGTGATCGCCGTCCAGCGCCTCCAGCATCCGCAGCAGCGCGCGCGCCTCGGTCAGCGCGCCCTCCGGCGGTGGCGTCAGAAAGGCGAGGTCCTGTTCCGACGTGCCCCATTGCGCAAGATCCAGTGCTAGACCAGCCAGATCGGCGGCTTCGATCTCTGCTGGCGGATAGGCGGCCAACGCACCTTCTTCTCCTCGGCTCCACGCCTTGTAACACAGGCCTTCGGCCACACGGCCGGCTCGGCCCGCGCGCTGATTGGCCTCGGCGCGGGTGACCTTCTCGGTTACCAGCCGAGACATGCCAGAGCCCGGATCAAACCGTGCGCGCCTTGCCTGCCCGCCATCCACCACCACTCGCACATCCGGAATGGTCAGCGAAGTTTCGGCAATTGCCGTCGCCAGCACAATCTTGCGCCCGGTTTTGGCCGGCCTCAGCGCGCGCCGTTGTTCACCAAAGGGCAGGGTGCCATAGAGCACCCGCAGGTCAAACCCGTCTGGCAATTGCCGGCCCAGCCGCGCGGCTACTTGCCTGATTTCGCCCTCTCCCGGCAGAAACACCAAAATGCCGCCCTCATCGGTTTCCGACATGGCCCGCAGCACCAGATCTGCCACCAGATCCGGGCGCCGGGTTCGGGGCGGCGCGGGCCGGTCCAGCCAGCGGGTTTCAACCGGATAGGCACGGCCTGCCGATGTCACAACTGGCGCGTCGATCAGTGCGGCCACCGGTTCAGCATCCAGCGTGGCCGACATCACCAGCACCATCAGATCATCCCGCAGCGCGGCGCAGACTTCCAGGCTCAGCGCAAGCCCGAGATCAGCGTTGAGTGAGCGTTCGTGGAATTCGTCAAAAATTACCATCCCGATGCCCGGTAGCTCCGGGTCGGATTGCAGCATGCGGGTCAGGATGCCTTCGGTTACCACCTCAATCCGGGTCTCGGCAGAGGTCCGCGTATCGCCGCGCACCCGATAACCCACTGTCTGGCCCACTGGCTCCCCCAGCGTTTGCGCCATGCGCTCGGCCGCTGCGCGGGCGGCCAGCCGCCGGGGTTCCAGCATAACGACACGTCCCTTAGTCAGCCCTGCCTGCAGCACAGCCAACGGCACTCGGGTGGTCTTGCCAGCCCCCGGCGGGGCCTGCAAAACTACGCGTCCGTGCTGGCGCAGGGCGTTCAGCAGTTCAGGCAGGGCATCATCGATGGGCAACGCATCCGTCATGGCGCGCTTTATGCGGCAGGGCTGCGTCCGGGTCTAGCGGCGCTGAAGGCGCGCTTTGCCATAGATGGTGTCCGCCTGCACCCGCGTGGCGCGCACCACATCACCGGCAGGTTCGTAAGTGACCTTCAGCCCGAACTGGCCACGTTCGCGCAGGTCTTCTGGAGAATACCCCGCCACCCGCCGGAACACACCGGAACACAGTATCTTGCCACCTCTTTCGCTGCGGTTGGTCAGAACGATCTCGGTCAGTCGTTCACCATCATAAATCCGCTGCCGCATATTGCAGATTGCATCTGTAGGCTGGTCGCGGACCACCAAGTAAATTGCCGTCAAAGGATCAACTGCGCCGCGCTGCTGCGCCCTGGTCACTGTGTATGGCCCCCGGTCGCCGACTTGTGAGCCTGATGCGCTTGCCACGCCGCCCGACCATCGCAGTGCAACCCGGCTTTCGCGCTTGCCGGTATCCATGTCCTCGGAATAGGCAAGCGGCGAAAACTTGGTGCCATCCGTCGTGCCGGAGGATTTCATCACAAACCGCACGCCTGCCACCGCTGCAGCCAGCCCGCTGGTCACGAATTGCGCACTGATCGTGTATTGCCTGCTGCCGACGGACCCGGCAATCGCCAGATCCCCCACCTTGACCCCCAGTGCATGTACCGAAAACTGACCGGGTGTTGTCTGCGCCAGCCCCGGTCCCCCGCTCAGGCCCAGCAGGATCGCTGCCACCAGTTTCCAACGTTTCACCGCAACCCCCTCACAGCCTCTGGACATCCCGCCCCGCAAAAAGGCATCTAGACGCGCAAACCACCAGGGACCACGATGCAGATAGTCGGATTGAGTGACAAGATCTTGAACGGAGACCGGCGGGCTCTTGCCCGTGCGATCACTCTGGTCGAAAGCAGCCGGGCCGATCACCGCGCACAGGCTGAAAGCCTTTTGCAGGATCTGCATGGTGCCGGACGGCAAGCCATGCGCATCGGTCTGTCGGGCACGCCGGGCGTCGGCAAATCTACCTTCATTGAAGCCTTCGGGATGATGCTGATCGAACGCGGCTTGCGTGTCGCCGTACTGGCGGTGGACCCGTCCTCGGCTCGTTCCGGCGGCTCCATCCTCGGTGACAAAACCCGCATGGACCTTCTGTCGCGCGAAAAAAATGCGTTTATTCGCCCATCACCCAGCCAGACGCATCTGGGCGGGGTAGCCCGCCACACACGCGAAGCCGTGGCCCTATGCGAAGCCGCGGGGTATGACGTGGTGCTGATCGAAACCGTCGGCGTCGGCCAATCGGAAACGGTTGTTGCGCAGATGTCGGATCTGTTCCTGCTGCTACTCGCCCCGGCGGGCGGAGATGAATTGCAGGGCGTCAAACGCGGTATCATGGAAATGGCTGACCTGATTCTGGTCAACAAGGCGGACGGGGACCTGAAGCCCGCTGCAACCCGCACCTGCGCCGACTATGCCGGAGCGCTTCGCCTGCTGCGCAAACGCTCGCAGGATCCGCCGGACTTCCCCAAGGCCATGATGGTCTCAGCCGCCGAAGGGACCGGCCTGTCTGAGGCCTGGGATGAAATCGAAAAGCTCGCTGACTGGCGCCTTACGCAAGGCGTATGGGCCAACATCCGGGCCGCGCAGGCCCGGATGTGGTTTGAAGACGAAGTGCGCCAAGCCCTGTTGAAACGCCTGCAAACCCCACAGGTACGAGATGAACTGTCGAATTTCGGTGACAGGGTTGCAGACGGGCAACTGACCTCCACTGCCGCTGCCCGCGCGCTTCTGTCCTGCCTGCCGGACCTCTGACTGTCAGCCGGGTTGCAACGACAGGATCAACCCTTCTGCCGGGTCCACTTTGCCGCCCAGCATGGCGTTGTACCGCGCCAGCGCCGCTTCGGGTCCGGTGTCTGCAACCACATGGATCCACTGCGCTCCGGTGTCCACGAACTGCGCCCAGGCCACACCTGTCCGTTCCAGAAACGCCGCGCGGCCCCAATCGTCCAGCCGTTGCTGGGCGTAACCGGGAGCAAAGAAAAACTCCGGCCGAGGCCCCGGCATGCCCTTTACTTCTCCTTCCAGTGACTGCCAGTGCGTCAGACCCACCCGGCAGCTGTTCTTCAGGTCATCCGCGAGATGCTCGTGGACCCGGCGCAGCAGGTCTGCATTGCCCGCCATGTCGACGAAACAGGCTGGTTCGCATGGCAGGCTTTCTAAATCACCATAGGCCAGCACCCTGTCATAACAGCCCAGACCTTCGACAAAGCCCACATTGCCAGCGCTGGTCAGTCCGACTACCTCCACCTTACCACCGGCAGCCAGCAGATGCGCCAGCGCCATCGCCGTCTTGCTGGACGCGCTGGACAGAATGACGCGGCCTGCGTCGAAAAACCCATTCGACCGATGCAGATCGTCCAGCAGAAAGGACGTGGTGAAAAGTGGTCGAAACAGGCTGATCATTGCCTCGCCCTCGGCGGTCCAGGTGGGGTCGTGATCGGTGAAAGAATACTGGTTGTAAAAGGGCGACATCGGCTGGCGATGCTCGCTCGCATCCGTCATCGTATATGCGCTGACCTGCGTGGGTCGGATCACCAGATGGCTTGACATTGGGAAATAGCCGAAAACGCGCCGCCCGACCGCGACCTCCGGATGGGCAGAGGCGGCCACATCGGCGAACCCCCAGACCGGCACGCGGCCCCAGCCTTCGCGATCGACCGGAAAGAACTCCCAATACCGCATAAGATTGGGGGCGACAGCATAGGTGATATTGTTGGCCGTCAGCGCAAACTGGTCGATCCGCAGAAGCGCCGTGCCAGCTTCCGGCGGTTCCAGCACATCGAAGGGCACCAGTTCCGCCTCATTCAACACGCTGCGCTTTACGATCAGGTCCAATCCCTGCATCTTTTTCTCCCCGCTTGGATGCATCAGCTTGGTCCGAGACAAGCCGCCGATCAACCATCCACCGTATTGACGTGGCGGCGGTTGGCTTGGGCTTGAATCCCGCTTGGCCCCCTTGACGGCCCGCAGATTCCCCCCTAATGACGCGCCATAGATTTCAGGGCGCTGTCTGACGCGGCGCCCCTTTTGTATTAGCGGGGCCGATCCCGCCCGATGAACACGAGGATGATCCCATGTCGCGCCGCTGCGAACTGACCGGAAAAGGCCCGATGACTGGCAACAATGTCAGCCACGCCAACAACAAGACCAAGCGCCGGTTCCTCCCGAACCTGAACGACGTCACGCTGCAATCCGAAACGCTGGGTCGCGGCGTCAAGCTGCGCATCTCCGCAGCCGCGCTGCGCAGCGTTGACCACCGCGGTGGCCTGGATGCGTTCCTTGCGAAAGCAAAGGACGAGGAACTGTCCGCCAACGCACTGAAGGTCAAGAAAGCGATTGCAAAGGCTCAGGCCTCCGCCTGATTTCTTGTTTTAATCTGCGACGAAGCCCCGCAATCTGCGGGGCTTTTTGCACTTGTGGCGCCTGTTTGACACGCCCATGTTCGAAATTATGACTGCACCGCTGCGATCCTACCTGGCTATTGTCCTCTGTCTCCTGCTGGTGATGGCAACTCAGGCCATGGCCGTGACACGCGGCGCCGCGAATGCCTTTGGCGTGGTTGAGCTGTGTTCGGGCGACGAGGTGGTCACAATCTATGTAGACGACACCGGCGAACCGATCGCAGCATCGCATATTTGTCCCGAATGCCTGCCGCTCTCGCTGGCCGGTCTTCTGCCGGGAGAGGTTACTGTGGCCGCGCCCCTGCGCCTGCGCCATGGCAGCCCGGTGCAGGCAAACGCGATCCGCACCCTGCATCTGCGCCTGACCCAACAGGCCCGCGCCCCTCCGGTTTCTGTCTGATTCTCTGAAGTCAGACAGACAATTCAAACCGGAGCTCTTCAAATGAAACGTACTCTTCTTTCCGCTGCGCTGGCCGCGGCCTGTTTTGCAATGCCGGCGCTGGCCGACGGCATTAAGGTGCATGACGCCTACGCGCGTTCATCCGGCAAATCCGCCAAATCTGGCGCAGCCTTTTTGATACTGGAAAATGCCTCCACCACCGATGACCGGCTGATCGACGCCCGCAGCGATGCCGCTAAACGGGTCGAACTGCACACCCACAAGGAAAACGCTGATGGCGTGATGCAGATGATCCACGTGGAAGAAGGCTTTGTCCTGCCCGCCGGTGGATCACACGCGCTGAAACGTGGCGGCGATCATGTTATGATGATGGGCCTGACCGAGCCGCTGGCACAGGGCGGCACCGTCACGTTGACGCTGGTGTTCGAACAGGCGGGCGAGATGACTATTGAGGTCCCCGTCGACAATAAACGCAAGGGTGGCCACGGCCATTGAACCGGCTCAGGGTGCGTGGGCCAACATTTCGCGCACCCAGACGGGCACCGTTTTGGTCGCCTTGCCGATCCGATGTTCAGTAAACACCGGCGAAGTTTCCGACGGGTCCAGGTTCATTTCCAGTCGGGGTATGCCGCGCGCCGCTGCTTCCTGAACAAACCCCGCCGCGGGATAAACCTGGCCTGATGTGCCGATCGCCACGAACAGGTCGGCTTCGTCCAGATGCTGCAGGATCCTATCCATGTGATATGGGATCTCCCCGAACCACACGACATCCGGCCGCCCGCCGGGGCCATTGCAGGAAGGGCAGGGCTCATTCACAGCCATCTCCGCTGGGGCGGGCCAGCGATGCCCGCAGAAGGCGCAAAGCGCCTGCGCCAGTTCCCCGTGCATATGGATGACATCCAGCGCGCCGCCGGCTTCGTGCAGGCCATCGACGTTCTGGGTGACAATTACCACTTCCCCATGCCAATCCGCCTGCAACCGCGCCAACGCAAAATGCGCCGCGTTGGGCTGTGCCTCTGCCGCGCCCTTGCGGCGGTCGTTGTAAAATGTCTGCACCAGCGCGGGATCGCGGGCAAAGCCTTCGGGCATGGCCACATCCTCCAGCGGATACTTGGTCCACAGCCCGTCCTCGTCGTGAAACGTGCCCAGCCCGCTTTCTGCTGAAATCCCTGCACCTGTCAGAATGACGATCTTGTCCATCCGCTTTACCCTTCCAGCACCCGCAACTGGCCGGCAAGCCACGGCAACCGCCCCACCGCCGCATCGATCATGTGGGATTGCACCAATCGCCGCATTGTGGCTGCCACATCGCGCGGCACCCGATCAGCCCAGTCTGCCCCTGCAAAAAGAGAAATGGTGCGCGACACTTCGGGGCCGGGCAGCGGGTAGGCTTCGATCTGGTCATGGAACCGCGCCGCCCGCATATAGCCCAGTGGCGTCGTTATGGCCCAGCCAATCCGTCGCCCTACCATCGCCATCAACGCGAGATGGCTGCCAATCTCGAACCGTTGCTCCAGCTTCAGTTGCTGTCTGGTCAGATAGGCTTCTATCTGCTGACTGATCAGCTGTTCACGGGCATAGCGTAGGAACGGCAGTTCCTCCAGTGCCTCGAACTGAACCGGGCTATCCGCGACCATGCCGCGTGGCACCACCAACATGAATGGATCGCGAACCAGCGGATATTCCACGATCCCGTTCAGTACTTCACCCGAGGACGCCGCGATGGCGATATGCAACATCCGTTTCTGCAGCGCCTCGCCAATCTCTAGGCTTGGTGCGGTGATCATCTTGAACCGGCATCCTGTCAGGCTGTCGGCCAGAATGGTCACCAGCCGCGGCGTCAGGTCATTGTCGAAATCGTCAATCAACCCGACAGACAGAGTGCTCAGATGGCTCAGGTCCATCACTGTCAACTCGCTCTGCGCCAGTCTCAGTTCGCTTAGCACCGCTTCCGTACGCGCCAAAAATCCCCGGCCGGCGGAGGTTAGCCGCATGGGCCGCCGTCCGTGATCGACAAGGTCGGTCCCCAGCGCTGCTTCGAGGTTGCGCAATTGCTGACTGACCGCAGGCTGGCTCAGACCTGTGGCTTCGGCCGCCTGTGCAACCGACCCTGACGCGGCCAGCGCCTCGAACACTTCCAGACCACGGAGCGTGATGCCTTTCAACATGGGTGAGCCTCGGGATAGTTTCACCTTTTGTGAAACTCGGCGCCAGGCAGGTCAAGCCGAACGGCGCTCAATTCCGGTGCAGGAGCCTGAATTCAGCCTTGTTTTCCGTTGTTTTCCGGCAAGTCACCCAGCTTAGCCGCAGGATTTGGCCGCGCGCTGGCTGAAGGTCTTGTAGTTTTTCCAAAGCTTTTCGTCGCTCCGGCGGCTTGATTGCCGCACCACCTGGGCCTCATGCGGGTCACTGAAAAACTTGGCGGCCCGTTTGCGTTCCAGCCGGGACATGCTGTCCTTGGCGACCTTGTCGATGCACCTGCATAATTTGCGGCTCGCCGCTGGACGGTTGGCTTTAAGGCAGGCATTCTCGATGAATCCCGCTTCAACCGGCGCGCCGTTCATTACGGCCAAAAACCCAATTGCGCAAACCAGACCGCGCACCATGGCCTTGCTCCTTCGATGATCCGGGTGCGATTTGCCCCCCGAACTCAGTATCGCGCGCACTATGCCGCAACCCATCGAGCCGTTCAACACCACCTGCCTGCGCAACCAGCATCGCGGCCTCCTGCCGGGCCAGACATCGGCGAGCAGTTACCGAATGGCTGGCTTCTAGGTCTGCCAGTTCCGGGAAAAATCGTACCATGTCCGCAAAAACACCCGGCTCCGCGCGGTTCACATGCAGGCTTTCGCTGGCCACGCCATCCGTAAAGATCACCTCGTGCCGGTCCAACAATAGGTGGAAATACTCCACCGTTACACGGCTCAGCACCCGCACTGCGTTGCCATCGGCCAGATGTAACGCCGGGACCAGCACCTGACTTTCGCCAAAATGCAACTCCGTCGCCGGACTGCTCACCAGGATCCTGTGCTTTGGTGACACGATCAAATCCCGCTCGGCCCCGAAATGCCCGGCAGCAATTTGCACCGGCGCAAACCGCCCGACCCCCAGCACATGCCGCCCGCCAGCCCAGCGCAGCGGTTGCAGACCATGATCGGCGGTCTGGATCAGATCGCCAATCCGCAATGTTTCGATCGGGCAGGGGCCGCGTGCAGTTTCGATAAGTGTGCCGCGGGCGAAACACATGGGCTTTGCATAGGCTGTCGCGGCAAAGGTCGGCCCTTTGCTGGCCGACGCTATCATCAGCTCCACGCCCACCGGGGGAAACCCGCCCGGCCCTTCGACAAAGGCCAGCCCCTCGAGCGTGCCATAAGACGCTGTGGACTTATTCACGTTGAACGCCACTGCGATCCACGACTCCGTGCCATCGGTTAGGACGATAGAATATTCCGGCTTCACTTTAGTGTTGCCGCTATAGGTGACCCCGTCAAAGCTTTGGTTCCCGTCCAGCTGCTGGCTGCCATCATTGTTCTGGAAATTCGGGTTGTCGTCATTGATCCGCATGTCTTCCCAGGCGCTGGACTTAAACGTGATGGACGCCCCTTCCAAATGGGATCCATCGCCTTGCGTGACGCCATCCAGCCGCCTGCCATTAGACACAGCGATCTGGGACTCGCCCAACGCGAAAATCGAATAGTCTGCCATAACCTCTGCACTCGTAACAATTCAACCACGCCCAGGTGTGGCGAGCCTGAGCGATTGTTTACTACTTGGAACCATATTGTGTCCGTATTCGGGACACGATTGTGGCCTCTATATGGCAAACCCCCTGCAGGCTGGTGAAATCTCGAATGATGATGCGTTCGCCACTAAGCCCGCAATCGTACCGGCCGCGTCTCGCACATATGTAAAGCGGGTGGCGTTTGGCACCCGTTCCACCTGCGCAAAACTGCCGCTCCGCGGAAATGGACGCGCCCCATTGACCAGGTGCGAAAACCCTTCCATATCCCCAACATGACCGAGCTTGCCCATATTCGCAATTTCTCCATCGTCGCTCATATCGACCACGGGAAATCTACGCTTGCCGACCGCCTGATTCAGGAGACGAACACCGTCGCCGACCGGGACATGAAGGAACAGCTGCTGGACAGCATGGACATCGAACGCGAACGTGGCATCACCATCAAGGCGAACACTGTTCGCATCGATTACACCGCCGAAGATGGTCAGGAATACGTCCTGAACCTGATAGACACCCCCGGTCATGTGGACTTTGCCTATGAGGTGTCGCGGAGCATGCGCGCTGTCGAAGGCTCCCTTCTGGTCGTGGATTCGACCCAAGGGGTGGAAGCGCAGACGCTCGCCAATGTTTACCAGGCCATCGACGCAGATCACGAAATTGTCCCGGTGCTTAACAAGATCGACCTGCCTGCTTCCGACTGTGATCGCGTGGCCGAACAGGTCGAAGACGTGATTGGCATCGACGCCAGCGGCGCAATCCAGGTGTCGGCCAAAACCGGGGTTGGCATCCGCGAAGTGCTGGAGGCCGTCGTCGCCGAACTTCCTGCGCCCGAGGGCGACCGCGATGCGCCGCTCAAGGCCATGCTGGTGGATAGCTGGTATGACGCCTATCTCGGAGTCATTGTACTGATCCGCGTCATGGATGGCGTGCTGAAGAAAGGCGAACGCGTCCGTTTCCTCTCCAATAACACCGTGCACCATGTGGATCGTATCGGCGTGTTCCGGCCTGAAATGACCACGATTGATGAGCTTGGCCCTGGCGAGATCGGGTTCCTGACCGCGTCCATCAAACAGGTGCGCGACACCCGCGTGGGCGACACCATCACGCATGAGAAAAAGGGTACCGACCAGCCGCTGCCGGGTTTCAAACCCTCCGTGCCGGTGGTTTTCTGTGGCCTGTTTCCAGTGGACAGCGCCGAATTCGAAGACCTGCGCGACGCGATCGAAAAACTGGCGCTGAACGACGCCTCCTTTTCCTTTGAAATGGAGACGTCTGCTGCGCTGGGCTTCGGCTTCCGCTGTGGGTTCCTCGGCCTCCTGCATCTCGAGGTCATCCGCGACCGCATCGAACGTGAGTTCGACATCGAACTGATCACCACCGCGCCTAGCGTGGTTTACCACATCTACATGCGCGATGGGTCCATGCAGGAACTGCACAACCCCGCCGACATGCCCGACCTGACCCATGTTGACCACGTGGAAGAACCCCGCATCAAGGCTACCATCCTGGTGCCAGACGAATATCTGGGCGATGTCCTGAAATTGTGCCAGGACCGCCGCGGTATTCAGGAAGACCTTACCTATGCCGGCAGCCGCGCGATGGTGGTCTATGACCTGCCGCTGAACGAAGTGGTCTTTGATTTTTACGATAGGCTGAAATCGGTAACCAAGGGCTACGCGAGCTTCGATTATCAGCTTACCGGCTACCGCACGGACAGCCTCGTTAAAATGCAGGTGCTGGTGAACGAAGAACCAGTCGACGCGCTTTCCATGATGGTCCATCGCGACCGTGCAGAAATGCGCGGTCGGGCCATGTGTGAAAAGCTCAAGGACCTGATCCCGCGCCACATGTTCAAAATCCCGATCCAGGCGGCGATCGGCGGCAAGGTCATCGCCCGTGAAACACTCTCCGCCCTGCGCAAAGACGTGACCGCCAAATGCTATGGTGGCGATGCGACCCGCAAACGCAAGCTCTTGGACAAGCAGAGAGCGGGTAAGAAAAAGATGCGCCAGTTTGGGAAAGTAGACATCCCGCAGGAGGCGTTTATTTCTGCGCTGAAAATGGACGGCTAAAAGCTGTCATTTTAAGATCGATTGTGGGGGCTGGGTTTCCAACATACCGATTCACCCCGGCCAAACGTCAGCCAGCTGCTGCCTGCAATCCATTAACCTTTGGGCTGCGACCCGTCTTAAATGCCCAGGGTTTTCCGCCAAGACGGTTTCCGCTTCTTCTTCCACCCCGACGAAGGCGATCCCGGCGAACCAGTCCACATTGACGTCATCAAGGATGGCGCTGAGGCAAGGTTGTTGCTCGGGCGGCCTGTTAACTCTGTGAGGGGCACTTGCTCTGACGTCCGGAGCCTGCCCAGTTCTGTAAATATTCCGGGTTGGAAGGGTGTGCGGTGAGTTTCACCCATGCCGAGGAGCCTTATTGTATTTTTCTTGCGCAATTACTCATCCAATGCGTACATAATAGATCAGATTTTCGCTCTAATGTTGATTATTCAAATCTTTATAAACGCGACCATTGCTGGGGCCTCAATTAACGCCGCGCTGACGATGGTGTTTGAAACAGCCCAGCCCCAGGTGATCTCGGGATTGGTCGGGTTCGTGTTATCCGTCCCCGCGTATTGGTCGGTCGCGCGGGCGCGACGCGGGTGTTAGGATCCCAAAAAGCGACCCGGCGCGGTGACGCGCCGGGGTCTTGGGGTGGTCAGACCACCATAAAACAGGATGCGCCGTGTCTGCGGGACTGGGCCTCAATTTCTTCTTCACTCGTAACAGTGCTCTGAAACAATGAGCTTAAATAAAGAATGCTGCCATGACTAAGAGTGCCACGGTAGCTGTCCCACCGATTAATGGAACCGGTCGTTGCCAACCAGGTTTGCGATCATAACACCAACCACAATGATCTCCACTTAACCGCATCCGATGGCCGCAAGCGCGGCATCGAAACACTCTTACTGCCATTATCCTTTCTCAGGGTTACCGAACCGGGCACGCCAAATTTCTTACGACTTTCAAAGCCGTTGCAACGTATCGTGCCTTATCCTGTCGTCAATCTGAATTTTTGGTTTTGCACGCATAATTTGTAGGCAGTTTGTGGAATTTTCAGCGATTGGATTAACACCACAGTTCCTGTGATTGCAAAATTTTTCGATATCTTCTTTTAAGTTGTTTTTTGCGCACCAGATTGTCTGTTAAGGTAGTGGAAACATCTAGGGGACGGATATGCCACTCACTGTGAAAGACATTATGCAAGCGGCCAACGCAGTGGTCGAACGAATTGACGGGGCCCGGGCGCAGGCGCTGGTGGAGGAAGGCGCGCTGCTGCTGGACATTCGCGATGCACCGGAGTTGGAGAAAACTGGCCGCGCCTCCAATTCGCATCACATCCCTCGCGGCATGTTGGAGTTTCGCGCTGATCCAGACACGCCGTTCCATGATCCGGAGCTGCGGCGCGATCGTACGATTGTTCTGCACTGCGCAAGCGGTGGGCGGGCGGCTTTGGCGGGTAAGCTGCTGAAAGATATGGGCTATGAAGCTGTTTATAACATAGGCGGGTTCAAGGACTGGATCGAAGCCGGTGGATTGGTGGCGGAACCGGTTGACCCTGGCATGTGACCTAGGCTGACAGGAACGCGCGGACGGCTGCTTCGAATTCTTTTGGCTTGTCCGCGTGCAGCCAGTGGCCGGCACCTTTCAACCGGGCAAAGCGCGCGGATGGGAACAGGGCGCGGATCTTGTCACGGTGTTCGGGCAGGACGTAGTCGGATTCGTCTCCGGCCAAAAACAAAGCGGAGCCGGTGAACTGCCGGTTGATATCGGGAAACGCCATGATATCGGGCATATCCTGCGCCAGCACGTCGAGGTTCAGCTTCCATCGCCGTGTAGCCAGGTCCAGCGATTGGGTGAAAAACCCTTGCAGCGCAAGGTCCACGCCAGCTGTTGCAAGCTGCGCTCTAACCTCCGACCGTTTGGTCACAGTAGAAAGGTTCACTGACCGCATGGCGTCAATGAATGGCATTTGGCTGTGGGTGTAGGCCACTGGCGCGATGTCTCCCACGATCAGCCGACGCAGCAGATCCGGCCGGGTCAGAGCCAGAACCATGGCGGTTTTGCCGCCCATCGAATGACCCAGAAGATCAGCACGACCTCCAAGGCTTTCAATAACTTCGGCCAAATCGGCAGCCATGTCCTGATAGTTGTGGGTTTCGGTCCAGGCGGATTGTCCATGGTTGCGCAAGTCCACCGCAACCACCTGGCGGGCATCGGACAAGCCCTTGGCGATGGCCCCCCAATTGCGGGCGGACCCAAAAAGCCCATGGGCGATGACCAGCGGCCGGGCCTCAGTAGATACTCCATATATGTTCATGTTCAACATGCGCACGTGATACGAACCCGGAAACCAAGACGCCAGCGTCTTGTTGTCGGGGGGCGACCGACGTAATCTGCCCGACGGGATGACAGACACACATGAAATAGCGGAAAGCTCCACCGAACTGCTTTTGTTGATGAAGGAAAAGCTGCGTGTGCGCGGTAAGACACTGAGTGTGGCGGTGGACCGGGCCCGGCACCGTATGCCGCGCCGGATCCGGCGTGCGCTGGACAGGCTGGCAGAGGCAGAAGCGTTGTCAGCCAACCCCAGGCTGCGGCTGATGTTGGATCAGACAGGATTGGACCAGGCCGAACGGGACGTGCGGGCCTACCTGGCCGAAATTGACCCGGCGGATGAACGCAAGGGGTGGTATCTGGGCATTCTGGGCGGGCTGACAGTCAACCTTCTGACATTGGGTGTTCTGTTGATCGCGGTGCTTTTGTGGCGCGGTTACCTGTGATCGACTGATGGTACAGCGCATCGCGGTAAATCAGGGTCATGTTTGCAAAGCCGACATGCAGCAACAGGTACAATGCTCCCATCCATGCAAAGCTGACCAAATCCAGCCCGATTGTCCCTGCATAAATCCACACACCTGTCCCTTTACCCGCATTTTCGGCAATCCATAGGCAAATACTGGACAAGAACGCGGCCAGCGGCAGCGGCATCCAGTGGTCAAATTTGCCAATCCGCTACCAGATGCGCGTGCGCCAGAACAGTAGGACAAAGCCTGCAAGCAAGGCGTGCCGGATGTTGGGCAGGTAATGGTGAGAAAAGAAGTTTATGCAGATCGCCGCCGCCAACGCCATGGTCCAAGCAAAAGGCGAGTAGGGGGCAAATCGTATGTCGAAAACGCAGATCACCCGCGCCATGTCGGACCCGACTGAAGCATACATGAACCCCGAAAACAGCGGCACGCCCCACAGTTCGAGAAACGCGGGCTCTGGATAGATCCAGCTGCCTGCGTTGACCTTGAGCAGCTTCAACGCTTTACCGGCCAGGTGGGCCCGCAGAATGGCCTTGGCTTCCTGCAATGTTTCCAGCCGGAACAGCAAGAATGTGTCCTCGACCGTCACCGCATAAATCAATAGGGCGTCGTAACCGTGAAGCGCCCATGCATCTGAACAGTTCGACCAGCCAACCGGGCATCGCGCCGCGTACAGCGTCGCCCAAGGCGCGTTCTAGCTTGCGCATTTTGTTCCGACCGGAATGGGCGTGCATCGTGCGGTTAGCGAGCCACCACCGGGCGCGACATGATCAATTCAATGTCCCACCCTTCGAGAAGGGTGTGAAAGGATTGCCGAACCTTTTGATCAGTGATTACGGCGTCGATGTCGGTGGGCTGGCAGGCTACGATCGGCGCACTTTCCCCGAACTTGGTGTGGTCCGCCACCACCAGAACCCTCCGGGACCAGGAGGCAACCGCTCGGGCAAGCCCGGCCTCCTCACTACCTACCAGCAGAAACCCGCCCCGTTCATCGATCCCGTCAACAGACAGAACGGCAGTGTCGACATTGAAGCGCTGTACGAATTCCAGTGTTTCGGGTCCGAATGCGCCCCCCTCGACGTTGCGCATTTCGCCACCTGCCAGGAACACCCGGTTGCCATTGATCCCCACCAGCGCCTGCGCGGCATGCAGGCCATTGGTGATAACGGTCAGATTGCGGTGCTGGCGCAGCGCCTGTGCTACATGCGCAGTAGTCGATCCGACATCAAGGAAAAGGCAGGTACCGTCCTGAATCAGTGACGCAGCGGTCTGACCAATGCGTGCCTTTTCACACGATCGGTGCGACAGACGGGACGCAACCGGTTGGCCCGCTTCGGGGTTAACCAGGTAAACGCCACCATGGACCCGGCGCACGACGCCAGTCTTGGCAAGAGACTTTATGGTGCGACGGATGGTTTCTTCACTGACCCGCAACGTTTCAGCCAGATTGGCTGTGCGGGCCGTACCACCGATATTGCGCAATGTTTCCAGTAGTTCGACTTCGCGGTGTGTTGCGTATCGCTCCATCTGTGACATTACTTATTCTCCCTGCCAACGCGTAAACAGGTAGCGTAATGTGACCCATTTGTCAGGGAAGTTTTCCGGAATTCGCGTGCTTGCGCCCGGTACGGCGGCTGAACGAGCGCAGGGATTGCCCGAGGACGGGCAACCTCGTGCAAAAATAAATAAAAACCCAAGAAACTTCACAAAATACTTGATTCGAATCGTCCAAGCAGACCTCCTCTGAGTTGGCTGCGATTTTGTGAGACTACCCGCATGGTATCGAATGACCTGAAACAACCTTCAGGACAGGACTGCTGGATATGTTTTGAAGTTCAGTGGGTTGATCTGCGCGTCCGGCACCATGGTGGTCGGCTGACTTTGTGCCATGAGTGCGGTTTGCCCAAGCAGGGAACACCGCCTGCCGGGGTGAAAAACCGGGCAAAAACGGGGCGTTTCATAAAACTGTCACCTGATGGCAGCAAAAGACCCGCATCGGGCCTACAGGTCCAACATGACCATCTGGGGACTTGGGGGGGCTTCGGCCGGAGCGTGGGTCATAAGAATTGTCCCAAGTCTTTCCCCAGTTTAGGCGGCCGTTCATGGGTGCCGGACTGGAGCCAAAGGTCGAACTGCAAGTTAAATACTCACCGACAGGAGATATCATGAAAAGAATGCTACTGAGCGGCGTCGCCGCCATCGTGCTGCCAGGCGCGGCGTTCGCCAATTGTCCGACTATTAGTGTCGCCGACATGCAGGGCGTCGCACCCGGTGCATACCCACAGCAATATGAGCTGGCAGAGTTCCAGTCTGCTGCGGGCTGCGAGATGAGCTTCTCTGAAAACCCCGACATTGCTCGCCTGAACGGCATGATCAAAGGCAACCCGGATTTGCCGGCGCTGGCTGATCGACTGCCATCGGAGCCGCTGGTGATGGTACCTTATGCTGGCGTGGGCAAGTATGGTGGTACGCTGGACGTTCTTTCCAACGCGACCGAAGCCGGCACGTCCGACTTCCTGTCCGTGCGCCACGTGAACCTTGTGCGCTATTCCGACGACCTGCAGACGATTGTGCCGAACGTGGCGAAGTCCTGGGAATGGAATGATGATTTCACCCAGCTGACTTTCCATCTGCGCGCGGGTCACAAATGGTCCGACGGGTCCCCGTTCACCAGCGCAGACGTGGCGTTCTGGCATGACAACCTGATGCAGGACAAAAACATCTTCGAATCGGCGAAGGACTATGTCCTGGTGGGCGGCGAAGCGATGACAGTTGAAACGCCGGATGACACCACCGTCATTTTCAACCTCCCCGCGCCAAAGCCGGGCCTGCTGGCCCACTTTGCAACATCCTATGCGCAGGGCTTCCAGCCCAAGCATTTCCTTGGCCAGTTCCACCCGGCCATAAACGCTGACGCCGACAGCTATGCGCAGTCGCTGGGCTTTGAAAATGGCTATGACGCGATCAAGGCATATTACGGCAATTCGGACTGGACCGATACGCCGTCGCCGATGCTGTCCAAGCCAGACCTAGTAGATGGTCTGCCGAAAGCTGCTGTCCCGACGCTGGAAAGCCATTTCTACGTGACCGACACCACTGAGGGCCGTCATCTGGTGGCCAACCCGTATTTCCACCAGGTTGATACAGCGGGTAATCAGCTGCCCTACATCTCTGAGCAGGACGAAGTTTACATCAACGACAACGAAGTCCGCATCCTAAAGCTGGTGAATGGCGAAGTTGACTATAAATCGCAGTCGCTGCAGCTGGCTTCGGCTCCGATCCTGCTGGAAAAGCAGGAGTCGGGGGATTACCAGATCCACCTGCGTCCGGAGATCACACTTGGCGCCTTTGGCTTCAACGTCACGCATGAGGATGAAGCCAAGCGCGCCGTGTTTGGCGACGTGAAGTTCCGCGAAGCAATGTCGATTGCCATCAACCGCGACGAGCTGAACGAAGTGGGTTTCTTCGCGCAGGGTAAGCCGCAGCAATATGTGGGTTTTTCCCCGCTGCCGGAAACCGTGGACAACAAGTGGCTGGCCTACAAGACCGAATATGATCCGGCCGCCGCCAATGCGCTGCTGGACGGACTGGGCCTGAAGGACACCGATGGGGATGGCGCGCGTGAATTGCCCAATGGCGATAAGCTGGTGCTGAACCTGAACTTCTCGACCCAGGGTATCGCCGGTCAGACTGTTGAACTGGTAGGCCAGTATTGGGCCGACGTGGGCATTGCATCTGTGGTCAAAGAAGTGACCCCGGATGAATACCGCTCCGCTCAGTCCGCCAACAAGCTTGACGTGTCCATGTGGCGCAAATCCCAGCCGCTGGCGATTGTGCTGGGCAACAACGAACTGTGGGTGCCGCCGTATGAAAACTACTTCGGCAACCGGACCGCGATGCTGTGGGCCGAATGGGTCGAAAGCGACGGGTCCGCAGGCGTTGAGCCGCCGCAGTGGGCTAAGGACATGATCGACGACATCAATGCGCTGCAGTCTGCAGCCCAAGGGTCGGACGAATTCAACGCCCTGATGAACGACATGGTTGCCGCGATGACCGAGAACCTGCTGTTTATCGGGACCGTTAACGCGCCTGCGCCGATCTATCAATCCAACCGTTTGAAGAACTTCAGTGCCTTCAAAACGCACTCCTATGAGTACTATCGGACATATCCGTACCGTGCCACGCAGTGGTGGCTGGACGAATAATCCGGATTGCAGTCTAATCTGCGTGCCGGGCGGATCATTCCGCCCGGCACATTTGAAGAACGCCAAGTGGGGCAAACCCGCGGCAGGGACGACAGGGGCACTTCATGCTGCAATTTGGACGCTTTGTGGTGACACGTGCCATCATGGCGCTGTTCACTCTGGTCCTTGTGTCGCTCATAGTATTCACGCTGATGGAACTGGTGCCGGGCGACTGCGCTGAACGGTATCTGGCCTTCAAGAACACCCAGGGATCCGGCATCTCCGTCGAGGATATTGAGGTTGAACGCCAGCGGCTTGGTCTGGACCGCCCGTTTTTTGAACGCTGGGGCAGCTGGATTTTGGGCGCGTTCCAGGGTGATTTCGGTGACAGTTGTATTCTGCGGGTGAACATCGCGCAGTTGCTGGGAGACAAGTTCTGGCTGTCGCTGGCGATCTGTCTGTCTGCGCTTGCACTGGCCTATCTGATCGCCGTTCCCGTAGGCATTATCGCGGCAGCGTCGAACAATGCCTTCCTGAACAACTCACTGAGATTAGTCAGCTATCTGGGGCTGGCCATGCCAAATTTCCTGCTGGCCCTGATGATCATGCTGTTTTCCACCATATGGTTCGGTGAAACGTTGACGGGACTGTTTTCCAGCGAATATCGGGACGCGCCCTGGACATGGGCCAAGTTCTTGGACTTGCTGAGCCACGCTTGGTTGCCCATCTTCATCCTCGGCTGGTCCGCCACCGCCTTTGCCCTGCAAACGGTGCGTGCGTTGATGTCGGATGAGATCGGCAAACTTTATGTCACTGCCGCCGCCGCGCGGGGGGTGCATGGCCGTAAACTGCTGTGGAACTATCCGGCCCGCCATGCGCTGGGCCCGATCGTGAATTCGCTGGGCTTTGATCTGAACCGCATCTTCAACGAATTACCTATTGTCGCGCTAATCCTGACCCTGACAGACGCTGGCGCTCTGCTGATCGAGGCGCTGGCCCGGTCCAATGACCAACAGCTGGCCGGAGCGATCATCTTTCTCCTGACGGCCTCTATCGTTGCGCTGAATTTTGCGACTGACATTTTGCTTGCCGTCCTCGACCCGCGCGTCCGCAAGAGCATTATCCGGTGACCCCATGAGCATGAACTATAAACGAGACCAACGGGCCACCGCACTCGACCAGAAGGCGAAGGAGGCGTATTTCACCGCCTCGCAAGGGCAACTGATCTGGGCTCGTTTCAAGAAACAACGCGCGGCGATGATCGCGGCGGTCCTGCTGGCAGCAATGGTGATCTCCGGGCTCTTCGCGCCGTTCCTGTCGCCCTATGACCCGACAATCGCGGGTCGTGACAAGGATTACACCAACGGCGCACCGCAGATCCCGCAGTTCTGCGACAAGAACGGCTGTTCGATGCGGCCCTTCATTCACGCTGTAGAACGAGAACGATCACTGGCCACAAATTTCCGCTGGGTGACCAAGATCAACGAAGACAAACGCCTGTATATGCAGTTCTTCATGAAGGGCGACAAATACAAGCTGTTGGGGTTCATTCCAGGAAGCGTTCACCTGTTCGGGGTGGATGAAGGCAAGATCCACCTCTTTGGAACGGACGAAGACGGGCAGGATATCTTTTCACGAACGCTGCATGCCGTTTGGACTTCGCTCAAGGTTGGGTCCATTGGGGTGTTCATCGCCTTTGTTCTGGCGCTGATTATTGGGGGCATTGCTGGGTATTACGGCGGCTGGGTCGATAGTGTGATCCAGATGATAACGGATGCTGTCCGAACCGTGCCCGCCATCCCGCTGTTCATGGCTATTGCCGCGTTCATGCCGCCTGAACTGACGGCGGAGGCGCGATTTTTTTACATATCCCTGCTACTGGGCTTTATCAACTGGCCAACACTGGCGCGGCGGGTGCGGACCCACCTGTTGAGCGAACGCAATCAGGAATACGTGCTGGCCGCCCAACTGTGCGGTGCGCCGGCGGGCCACGTGATCCGGCGGCACCTGCTGCCCAGCTTCACCAGCTATATCATTGTCGACCTGGTTATTTCCTTTCCCTACATGGTGCTCAGCGAAACGGCGCTAAGCTTTATCGGTCTGGGTCTGAAGGACCCGGTCAGTTCGCTGGGGGTGATGCTGCAGAAGGCCACAAGCGCCGATGTGCTGTTGAGCTATCAGTGGTATTTCATCCCGGTCATCTTCTTCATCGTTCTGGTGATGTCGTTTGTTTTCGTCGGTGACGGCCTGCGTGACGCGGCGGACCCCTATTAGGACCAATTAAAATGAGCACTCAGATCGATGTCCAGAACCTGACACTGCAATTCCGGACTGACGAAGGTCTGGTCACTGCGGTCGACAATGTCAGCTTCTCGCTCGACAAGGGGGAGGTTATGGGGCTGGTTGGCGAAAGCGGATCGGGCAAGTCGGTGACTGCCAAGTCCCTGATGCACCTGAACGCCAGCAACGCGGTCTACAGCCCCGAATCTAAAATCACGCTCTACACCGATACGGGTCCGGTTGATGTTCTGTCCCTGCGGCGGCCATCGGAATTGAAGATTGTGCGCGGTGGGGCCGTGTCGATGATTTTTCAGGAACCCATGGCCAGCTTCGCCCCGGCCATGACCATCGGTAAGCAGATGGTTGAACAGTTGCAGTTGCATTCGGACATGTCCAAGACGCAGGCGCGCAACCTGTCCATCGAAATGCTGGACCGCGTGGGCATTTCGGATGCGGGTAAGCGGATCGATCAATATGCGTTTGAGCTGTCCGGTGGGATGCGCCAGCGTGCGATGATCGCGATGGCGCTGTCGACCAAGCCCAAGCTGTTGATCGCGGATGAACCGACCACCGCGCTGGACGTGACCATCCAGGCGCAGGTGATCGACCTGATGAAAGATCTGGTCGATGAGTTTCGCATGGGCATCATTTTCATCACCCACGATCTGGGCGTTGTCGCCCAGACCGCCGACCGGGTGAACGTGATGTATCTGGGCCAGCTGATCGAAGAAGGTCCGGTGCGCGATGTGATCCGCCAGCCCAAGCACCCCTATACGCAAGGGCTGATTGCTGCTCTGCCCAAGCTGGAAGACCTCGACGCGCCTCTGACGCCAGTGCCGGGCGATATTCCCTCTCCGTTGGAGCGGCCATCGGGATGCGTGTTTCACACCCGGTGCAGCCAGATCGTCGGTGACATGTGTTCAGCGAAGGCCCCAACTGAGCGGGAGCTTGACGAAGATCACAAGGTGGCCTGCCATTTGTACTCGGATTTGCAGACGGAGGCCGTGCAATGACCGATGTGCTGATCCGCGCCGAAGGGCTGAGCGTTGGGTTTCAGCTTGGTGGTGGCCTGTTCCGAAAGGACATCCTACAGGCCGTCAACAATGTATCCGTCACCATCGAAAAGGGCTCTTTCTTTGGGCTGGTGGGGGAAAGCGGCTCGGGCAAGACCACGCTGGGTCGCGCGCTGTTGAAGGCCGTGCCGATTACCGAAGGGCACGCGCGGTACAATGATGGGGAGGTCGATGTCGACATCGCATCGCTTGAAGGGCCCGCGCTGAAGGATTACCGAAAACGCGCGCAGCTGATCTTTCAGGACCCTTATGCTGCGCTGAGCCCGCGGATGACCGTGCGCGACATCATAGCCGAGCCGCTGGAGGTGATGAAGCTAACGAAGACCCGCGAAGAAACCGACGCGCGGGTACGGGAAATTGCGGCGAAGTGCCGGCTGAACCTAGAACACCTGCGGCGCTTTCCTCATGCTTTTTCCGGTGGTCAACGCCAGCGGATTTCGATTGCCCGGGCGCTGGTCTCCGGCCCGCAGTTCATCGTGGCCGATGAAAGCGTTGCGGCGCTGGACGTGTCAATCCAGGCGGATGTCCTGAATCTGTTGAAACAGATCCAGGCAGATATGGGGCTGACCTTTATGTTCATCAGCCATGATCTGAGCGTGGTGGCCCATACCTGCGATCATGTGGCTGTCATGTATCTGGGTCGGCTGGTCGAAACCGCACCAACGCGTAAGTTGTTCGCCGGGCCACGGCACCCTTACACTAAGGCGCTGTTTTCCGCGATCCCGTCGTTGGACCCGGATGATCGGGGTAAGGCGCAAAAGCTGACTGGAGAAATCCCGTCACCGACCAACCAGCCGCCGGGCTGCAAGTTCCACACCCGCTGTCCGAATGCGATTGACCGGTGCAAATCGGAAGAACCGCAATTGGAAGGCGATGGCAGCGGGCACGAAGTGGCCTGTCATCGCTGGAAGGAACTGATGGAGCTGACCCCGGCCTGAGGTCTACCTGCTTCAGCGGCCCACCACCTGTGCTCGTAGATCATGTCTGCAGCTTTTTTAGCGATCAGCGTGAAGCGCAAGCGGAACTGCCCAAAGGCAAAGTCTTCTAAAACCTCGGCGAGGCTGAGAACCTGATCATACAATTGAGGAAAAACCAAAGAAGGTCACATTGGATCATAGTATCGCCCAGCAGCCACGAGAACCATCATGCCTATAGAAACCGCGTCAATCTGGCATTCATAAAGAAACTAAACCGGTCAGATGAGGCCAATCGCACAAAGGAGAGTTCGCAATCAAACTCCGCGAAAGCAGGAGCGCGTTCCCAACTGGTCCCAAAGTGCGACCGCTAGGTAGACGCCATCAGGTGTCGGTGACCCTGTATCGTCAATCCACTTGCGTTCCCTTGCCTTGCGCTCAGCGTCAAGTTTGGGGTCATCAAGATGGCGTGCGAACCATATAATTTGCGACTTAATCTCGGACTGCATGTAAATCTCCTTGCGCACCATAATAATAGAACAATCTCGGCGATTTCTAGTCCTACCCATTGATTTTATTAGTATACTTTCGTATCCCGCATTTCTGGTCTGGGATCAATGGACCGCAAATTATCTGAGATTCACAGCCACAAAACGTCTGTTTTGCGGCTTAGTTGGTGGCCGTTACAAAACAGAAGGCGGGAGTATTTTTAGCCTTAATCCGAGTTTTGGCTGACGCCTCCGTTCGCTGCGTGATGGTACGCGAAGCAATTCTGAACCTTGGACATGTCGCTACAAAACGTTGCCAGTTGATGCGCCAAAGTTGAGTGAATTTCGCTGTCGGATTGGGAGCATTGGAGCCACTGCGACCGTCCAGTAATTCCGGGCTTCTCTGGTCTAGGGGCGTAACCAGTTTCTGGTACCGTCTGGAATATTCTGCTTTCGTGATGATCTCTGCTCTGAGTTCGCGGGCGTTCTTGAAGAATCTGATCTTGGCCAAATCCTTGGCTCTTTTTGAGAAGGCACGGTCACCGGTTGGAGGTGGCGTTGTCGACCATCTCCAGGATCGAACACCACCTGATGGTCCCGACCTATGATCGGTTTTTGTAACCTGCCCAAAGGCTGGGCGCAGATCTGCCCCATTTGTTTGCGGTTGTAAGGATGGTCTTTGCATTATGAATCTTTAAGGTCAGCCGCCCGAGAGATGACCGCTCGTGGGCACAAGAGAGGTGACCATTCCACTGTGCGGGAAGTTAGAAATGTTGCACCTGCCATATATTGCACTTGCCATACATGGTGCGCGCTGATTAGATTTTGGGATCAATTTGGTTGCAGAGGATACTGTGTTGCACGACGCGCTTGTCCCATCCGAGCAAGTCGATGACTTTATCATCCTGCGTGCGATTGCGTTCACCAGCAGGGTGCAACGTATCGTGAGCCGTGATGTGCTGCGGGGGGAGGACCTGACTGTTCTCGAATGGCGCCTGCTGTTTTCGGTTGCGCGTTTTGGCAGCTGTCATCTGGCTTACATCACCCGGCTGACCTCGATCGATCCGGCACATGGCAGCCGGGCTGCCACAGCGTTGGAGAAGAAGGGATATATTGAACGCCGCGACGATCTGGATAATCGACGTCGCAAGCTGATTTCGCTCACTCCTGCTGGGATGGAGGTTTTTAATCGGATCTGGCCGCGTGCGCGGCAGGCGATCAGGAATATTACCGATCATTTGTCCCGTAACGAACTGGAAGAGCTCAAGCGATTAATGGATTTGTTAAACGCCGTAGCAGGCCCGCTGGCAGACGCGCAGGACCGAAAAAAGACCGATACAAGGGAGTAATTAGCAAGTTAGCCTAGGCGTAGCGTCGGAAGCGCAAGAATAATGTAAGACACCAGCGCTCTGACGTGGCGCTCTTGGGGAGGAAAGCAGAAACGGTTTCTCAATCAGGGAGGATAGTATGAAACCAATGCAAACAGTTGCCGCGATCGCTGCGGCGATGACGTTGGCCAGTGGCGCCTTTGCCCAGGCCAATCTGACGGCCGAAACAGCCAGCCCCGGCGGTGCGGTGCATCTTGCGCCTAGCCATCTGGTCGAAATCGCTGGCACGCGGGGCATTGCCAACATCCAGTTGACCGATGGTCAGACACTGACGAATTCCCTACAGAACGTAGCAGAAGGCAAAACCGACATCGCTGGTACACCGCATATTCTGCCATTTTTGATGAGCAGGGGCGTGGGTCCCTATGGATCGCTGGGTAAGGAAAAGGGCGCCGAACTGGCCGGGAATCTACGGGCTATTTATCCGTACACCTTGGGAATTTTCTTCCTGTTTGCCTATGACGCCAAAAGTATCAAGGGCTGGGACGATATTGCAGGCCGCAAGATCTATAACGGTCCGCCGCGCGGTGGTGCATTAACCAACGCCCGGTCCATGATCCAGATCATCACCGGCCTGAAGGACGGCGATGGGTATGAAGGCATGCAGATCAACTGGGGCCAATCCGTGTCCCTGATCACAGGTGGTGAACCGGATGCCATCGTTCTTCCGGAGCTGTTCCCGGGCAGCCGCCTGACCACGGCAACATCAGCGGGCAAGATGACCGGCTGGTCGATGCCCAAGGACGTTTATGAAGGCGAGGCCATGCAGAAATACATGCAGGCCCCGGGCAGTGCGCCGTTCACAATGGACCTCGCGCAGTTGAATGAAATCATGGGTGAAGATTGGACCTTTGTTTCCGAGGACGACACGTTCCGCGCCTTTGCAACAATCGGCGGAGACGTGGTGCACAAGGACATGGATGAGGATTTGGTCTACAATCTGGTCTCTGCCTATGCCGAAACCGTGGAAGACCTGAAGGCCAAGGCGCCGTTCGGCAACACCGTCAATTTTGACAATCCGATGCTGGGCATGTGTGGTGCCAACCCGATCAAGTACCACCCAGGTGCGGCACGGGCCTGGCGCGAAGCGGGCTATCAGCTTGATGATTGCGCGGTGGCTGACTGAGCCGACTGGCTAAACTACCGGGGGCCACACATGGTGGTGGCCCCCGAATGCTCTGACCCGAGCAATTCTGACACGCAGGTAAGCCATGTCCGAGACGCCTGAAGCCGAGGTAGACCGCCTCGTTTTTCCCAATCGCGCCGTCTATGTTCTGGCGCTGATTTTTGTTGCACTTGGCGTGGTGAACAGCACCCCGGTGATCCCTGGATGGACCGAAATGTGGCGTGGTCTGACAGGCATTGAAAACCTCCGGATCCGTGCCTTTCCGACCGAATGGTTCTACCCGATCGTTTTTTTCATCATGATGCTGATCGTAGCAGTGCGCCATTCAATGTGGCGTGATTGGCGGGGAACCTCGCGGGCATGGTTCGGGGCCTTTATGGACGTGGCACTGGTGATCGCGGCGGGCACGATTTCACTGACTTACCTGATCGAGATCGACAGCGTCTGTCTGATCGATTCCATCACCGGCGAACGCGCGCGGATCATGGCTGAAACCCTGAAAGCAGAGGTCGAGTTCGCCGAAACCATGGGGTTGCCTATCCCTGATACGGTTGAAGACCCCAAGTGCGTCGCGACCACCGGTGTCTGGCTGGTGGCGATCATAGGGGTCGGGATGCTGGTCTTCCTCGGCTACAACATCAAGGTCTGGGGACTGCCGCTGGTGTTGGTTTCGATTGTCATCGCGCTCTACACCATCGGCACCGTACTGGTTTGGTATTTCCATGGGCCGGAGGACATCAACAAATACCTGATGACCAAGCTAGGTGGCGAACCACGTACTTTTCTGGATGGTGTGCCGAACGTGCATGATGCGTTGGTCAACAATGCCTCTGGCATCCTGGGTCGGTTCATGAACGTCATAATGAACGTGGTCTTTCCCTACATCATTCTGGGCGCGTTGTTTGGGAAATCTGCTGGTGGCCGCACGCTGATCAAGCTGGCCTTCCGCTGGACACGGCATATGCGTGGTGGCCCGGCCCATGCGGCGATTGTCAGCTCAGCCATGTTCGGGACCATCACGGGCGGACCAGTAGTGAACGTGCTTTCTACCGGTGTGCTGACCATTCCCATGATGATCAAGCGCGGGTTTTCCCGTGTCTTTGCGGGCGGTATGGAAGCGGCGGCATCGTCGGGCGGGTCGATCATGCCGCCGGTCATGGGGGTTGCCGCCTTTATCCTGGCGGCGATGACAGCCGTGCCTTATGGCGATGTGATCGTTGCGGCGGCCCTGCCTGCCATCATCTATTTCATCTGTCTGTTCCTCAGCGCATCGTTCCAGGCCCGCAAGCAGGGCATCGAAGCATTTGGGGAACTGAATGACGATATGCGGGTCAGTGGCGAAGACATACTGCATCTTTGTCAGATTTTCCTGCCCATCCTGTTGATCCTCTTCCTGCTGTTAACCCCGAAGGACATGGTAGGGTGTGGCCCGCTGGGCTGGCTGCTGGGGGCTGAGGCGGTGATGAACGGCGACCGATGCACTGTCACGTCCCTGCCTTGGATTCTGCAGGTCTATCAGAATGCTGCCGGGGATGCGGGTGCCACCGGATGGTGGGCGGCGCTGTTTGTGACCTTTCTGCTGTTTCTGGATAAGGAATTCCGCGCGCGACCCCGTAAGGTTTTGGACGCACTGGCGGAATCCGGGATTACGATTTCGTCGCTCTACTTGATGTTCCTCGCAGTCACAGTCATTGACGTTTGCCTGAATTTCACCGGGCTTTCGAAATTTGTCGCCGTTGACGTGCTGAAGGTTCTGTTGTCTTTCGATCTCGGCGGCGGTGGATCGGTTGCGTTCCAGTTCATCGCGCTGGCGATCACCATGTTTCTTGCCGTGCTGCTGGGCATGGGGATGCCCGCCGTACCGGCCTATGTGAACGTGGCCCTTTTGATGGGGCCGCTTCTCATCGGGTTGGGGATCGCCACGTTCACGGCGCATATGTTCATCTTCTATTTCGCCGTCGCTTCGGCCATTACGCCACCCGTGGCGCTGGCGGCTTTTGCTGCATCGACTATCACGAAGGCTGAGCCGATGGCGACCGGGTTCAGTGCGGTGCGATCGGGGATTGTGATGTTCACCATCCCGTTTGTCTTTGCCTTCTACCCGGAGCTGTTGCTGATCGATCAGGCGCTGATCGATCCGCGGAGCCCGACCAAAGCACCTTTGCCGGGTTATGAAAACGGCGTGGAGATTGGAGCCTTGGCCTGGGTTCTGGCGCGTTTGTTATTGGCGCTCTACCTCGTGGCCAGCGCTCTGGTGGGATACGATGCAAAGCCTCTGAACGCGGTCTGGATCGTGATCCGCCTCGGCACAGCAGTTGCCGTCCTGGCGCGACCGGACGGCATTCATCTCGCGGCCATCGCCTTTGCGGCCGCCATACTGGCCTGGCATCACGTCGACGCCCGTCGAACCGCAGCCGCGTAGGAGCCGTCGGATGGCGACATTTGTTCTTGTCCACGGTGCTTGGCATGGCGGCTGGTGCTGGGCCGAAACGGCAAACATGCTGCGCGGATTCGGCCACGACGTGCATTGCCCGACTTTGACGGGCCTTGGTGAGCGGAGCCATTTGCTGAGCGCGGACGTCACATCGGACACGCATGTCACCGACATCTCCAACGTGCTGAAATGGTGGGAGCTAACTGACGTCATCCTTGTCGGGCATTCCTATGGTGGCTTGGTGATAACGGGCGTCGCATCGCAGGTGCCCGAGCGGCTGCGCGCACTTGTCTATCTTGATGCATTCGTACCGGAACAGTCGAATGAGGCGATTTTTGCCAAGGCCAACCCGGCCCGGATGGCAGCGTTTCAGAAACAGATCGACGCCGGTGCCATCGGGCTGGATGCGGATGACGCGATCCATACCTGGACAGACGACCCCGGCAAACTGCACTGGTTGCGCGGGCTGATCACCCCGCATCCCCGGGGCACGTTCCAATCCGGTGTCACCCTGACAGGACGCGAGGCGGAGGTGCCGCACCGCCACTATATCCTTGCCGCGCGCAACACCACGTCGGCGTTCAATGGCGAATACGCTCGTGTCAGCGATCGTGACGGGTGGACCACCGATACGATTGACAGCTTGCACGACGCGATGGTCGAAGATCCGGACGACCTTGCCCGGAAGCTCGACGCATATGCTGGCGGATTGGAGGGGCCATGACCAAACAGCCAAATTTTCTGTTCCTGATCACAGACCAGCAGCGTGCAGATTGGCTGGGATGTTATGGCCACCCGGTGCTGAAGACCCCCAATATCGACGCGATCGCCGCGCGCGGCACGCGGTTTGAAAATTTCCACGTCGCATCGCCCGTGTGCATGCCCAACCGCGCGTCGTTGTTGACCGGGCGATACCCCAGCCTGCATGGGCTGCGATACAATGGTTGTGCCCTGCCGGAGGACGCGAACACCTTTGTCGATCTGCTGGCAAAGGCGGGCTATGACACTGCCGCGATTGGGAAAAGCCATCTGCAACCCTTCACCGACCAGCCACCTATGGGCAAGTCGGCGGAAGAGATTACTGCGCGGCCCGAGGCTTGGAAACACGCGCCTCGGGCGCCATATGAAGAAGATCCGGGTCGCTATGCCAGCGACATGCGCTATGACATCAAGACGCCTTATTACGGGTATCAGCATGTCGACATGGTCACCGCCCATGGGGACCGGTGCGGCGGGCATTACCAACAGTGGTTCCGCGAAACTGCGCCCAACTGGCGGGCGCTGCAGGATGATGCCAACCAATTGCCGCACAACTATTCCTGCCCGCAAGCCTACCGCACGCCGATCCCCGAAGAGCTGTATCCAACGGCCTTTATCCGGGACCGTGCCATTGATTACATCGCATCCCGCAAGAACGAAGACGCGCCGTTCTTTGCCTTTGTCAGCTTTCCCGACCCCCATCACCCGTTCAACCCGCCTGGCAAATACTGGGACATGTACAGCCCGAAAGATTTCGAGGTTCCGCTGCCCTATGAGGCGCATCAGAGCCCGACGCCGCCGATGCAATGGCTCCACGCGAACTGGAAGGGTGGCGGCGGGCAGCTGACACCGCAAACTGCGATGATGCTTGATGAGCAGCAGATCAAGGAAGCGATGGCACTGACAGCGGGGATGATGGCGTTTATCGACGATGCGGTGGGCGACATCATGGCTGCGCTGGAAGACAGCGGTCAGTTGGACAATACGGTCATCATCTACAACTCCGACCATGGCGATTACCTCGGGGATTTCAACATGATCCTCAAAGGGGCCCTGCCGTTTCGCGCGATCACGCGGGTGCCGTTCATCTGGTCGGATCCGGCGCAGCGCACGGCGCAGACATCGGACGCGCTGTGTTCTACCGTGGATCTTGCCGCCACCATTCTCGACCGGGCCGGACTGCAGCCGTTCAACGGAAACCAGGGGCGCAGCTTCCTTCCTGCAACCACTGGCGGGGACGGACCGCGTGACGAAACGCTGATCGAATATAACGATGGCGGCAATCGGCTGGGCTTCGAAAAACCGGCCCGGGTCCGTGCTTTGCTGACGCAGGAATGGAAATACACGGTCTATCGCGATCAGCCATGGGGGGAGCTGTACAATTTGAAAAACGACCCCAACGAAACCAAAAATCTTTGGGACAGTGCGGATCACTCAGGCATTAAGGCGCATATGTCCGAACGGTTGATCCACCACCTGATTGCGCAAATGGACGACAGCCCCCAGGCGGATCGGATCGCATGAGTGGTGGTGAAACGGCTAAAAAATCTGGACAGCGCTGAGCCTCCCCAACTGAATTGGTCCACCGCTATGTTTGGGAAACGGCTGACCAAGAATGGCGAACAAGCGACTGAAGCCGGAAGAGATTGTCTCGAAATTACGGCAGGTTGAAGTGCTGATGGGGTAAGGTATGCCCCGACTGGATGCGATCAGACAGATTGGCGTCGTTGAACAGACCTATTATCGCTGGCGCAAGCATTACGGTGGAATGGGCGTAGATCAGCTACAGGAACTGAAGCGTCTTCAGAAGGAGAACGAACGGCTAAGACGAGCTGTGTCGGACCTGACGCTGGACAAGCTGATCTTGAAGGAAGCGGCACGGGGAAACTACTGAGCCCCGCTCGTCGCCGGGCGTGCATTGAACACGTGCGAAGTCAGTTCAAAGTGTCCGAACGCAGGGCCTGCCGCGTGCTGGGGCAGCATCGTTCGACACAGAGGCATGTCCCGAGAGGCCGTGCGGATGAGGAGCGGTTGGTCGCCGATATGATCAAACTGGCCAGGCAGTACGGCCGCTACGGCTATCGTCGGGTAGCGGCTCTGCTCAGAGAGTCGGGTTGGTCGGTCAGTGATGGGCGTGTCAAACGGCTGTGGCGACGGGAGAGGCTAAAGGTTCCGGCAAAACAACCGAAGAAGGGGCGGCTGCTGAACGACGGGTC
>JAEPNQ010000069.1 GCA_017643305.1 Marinibacterium sp.
TGCCTCAATAACTTAACGCCGGCTTCGTGCCGGCGTTTTTTTGTGCAGGTTATTGGCCATGTTGGGCTTTGCCTTATGCCGACAAGCTATAAAAAGATGCGTCTTCGTTAGGCTCCAGCACCTATGCCTTTGCCATTGTGATGGACCGGTCCCGACGTCCGATCGCGTTCAACCGTGGTATGTGGTGTAACGGTTGACGCTTTGTGGTATGCTGGAGCCATCATCAAACATGAGACCGGATAGCTGGGCAACGCACCCCTGCAGGGGGCGGGCCATGGCGCGCTCAGTACTTCTCGGGCACGTACAGGTCTGGCGGCAAAACCCGGCGTTCGTAGTCGGAGTTATAGACGCGTTCGGGCAACACCACGTCTTCATGCGGGACCGGGCCATATGGGATCAGGCTAAGCAGATGGTCCATGCAATTGAGACGCGCGCGTTTCTTGTCGTTGCCTTCGACGATGTACCACGGCGCTTCGGGGATGTTGGTGCGTGCGAACATCTCTTCCTTGGCCTTGGTATATTGTTCCCAGCGCACCCGACTTTGCAGATCCATCGGGCTGAGCTTCCATTGCTTTAACGGGTCGTGGATGCGCATGAGGAAGCGCAACTGCTGTTCTTCGTCTGTGATAGAAAACCAGTACTTCACCACCCGGATCCCGGAGCGCACAAGCATGCGTTCAAATTCAGGCACGTCGTTGAAGAATTCTTCCACCTGCCGGTCGTTTGCAAAGCCCATGACCCGTTCCACGCCCACGCGGTTGTACCAGGACCGGTCGAACAGAACGATTTCACCGCCAGCGGGCAGGTGTGGCACATAGCGCTGGAAATACCATTGTGTCTTTTCGCGGTCGGACGGGGCCGGCAGCGCGACCACCCGCACAATGCGCGGGTTCAATCGCTGGGTGATGCGTTTGATCACGCTCCCCTTGCCGGCGCTGTCCCGGCCTTCGAACAGCACAACAATCTTTTCGCCGGTGTGCTGGACCCAGTCCTGCAGCTTGATCAGTTCGGACTGCAGTTTCAGCAGCTTGATGAAGTAATCCTTGCGCTTCAGCGATGGTGGGTGGGCTTCGCGATAGATGCGCCGGATTTCCAGCGACAGGGCCGGTTCGGAAATTTCTAGTTCGTAATCTTCGTCCAGCGTATCGGCCAGCTCTGCCGCCAGCCAATCCATTCTGGGATCAAGTTCGTCTTCCATCTCTGCCTCAAAGTCGTACAGGTCACGTCAGCCCTAAAAATCAGGGCACTGTAAAGATTCTGTAATAGGTGCAAATGCGGGCCTCGGCAGGACCGTTTCCCGTTTTCTTTGCAGTTGCAGCATGCCACTGTGTATCCAAACCTACCGACGGAGAAAACCCATGTCATTGTCAGGAAAAACGGCTGTTGTCACTGGATCGAACTCTGGCATCGGTCTGTGCATCGCCCGCACACTGGCGCAGGGGGGCGCCGATATCGTACTGAACTCTTTCACTGATCGGGACGACGACCATGCGCTGGCTGCCGAGATTGCCGCTGAAACTGGCGTGACCGCGCGGTACATTCAGGCCGACATGTCCAAGGCCTCCGACTGCCGCGCGCTGGTGGAAAAGGCGGGTAAATGCGACATCCTGGTGAACAACGCGGGCATCCAGCACGTCGCCCCGATTGACCAGTTTCCGCAGGACAAGTGGGACGCGATCATCGCGATCAACATGAACTCGGCCTTCCACACTACTGCTGTTGCGTTGCCGATGATGCGCAAAGCCGGTTGGGGTCGGGTCATCAATTTGGCCTCGGCTCATGGTCTGCGGGCAAGCCCGTTCAAATCTGCCTATATCACCGCCAAGCACGGGCTCGTCGGCATGACAAAGACAGTCGCGCTGGAAACCGCGCAGGAGCCGATCACCTGCAATGCGATCTGTCCGGGTTACGTCCTAACACCTTTGGTGGAGACGCAGATCCCAGACACTGCGCGCGAATATGGCATCTCCGAGGAAGAGGCGATTGAACAGGTGATCTTGTTGAAACAACCGTCGAAGGATTTTGTCACGGTGGAGCAACTGGCCGGCATCGCGACCTTCCTGTGCTCACCGTCTGCCGACCAGATTACTGGCACGACGATTTCCGCCGATGGCGGCTGGACCAGCCAGTAACCCACCCATAGCTGTGTCCGCATAAACCCGGCACTGCATGGTGGGTGCCCTGAATGGCGCTGTGGATCAATGGTGCCATTTAAAGGCCGGGCACAAAGCCGGTCACCTGGCGGCGGACAGGTTTCTTGCGGTCCACAAGGGTGATCTTGGGGCCGCTCAGTTTCGTGGATTTGCGAGAGATGTATGGGTCTAGGGCGCGCGCCAAAAGTGCGCGCTTTTGGGTTCACAGCCATTAGTTCGAGACCATTTTGGGGGCTTTATTCTTTCCCGTTACTTCCGTTTTTCCCGCTCCGATCAGGAGTGGGGTAAACGAGCCCCGCCGAGATCACCAGTTTGGCGGCATCCTCAACGCTCATATCCAGTTCGATCACGTCTTCTTCGGGGAAATACAGAAGGAAACCGGAGGTCGGGTTCGGCGTGGTTGGTACGAAGATGCTCAGCAGCTTTCCGCCGGTTTCCGCACGTTCCGACACTTCACCCTTGGCTGTGGTGGAGATAAACCCGATGGCCCAGATACCCCGGCGCGGGTACTCGATCATGCAGGCTTTCTCAAAAGACCGTTCCGATTGGGCAAAGACGGTTTCGGAGATCTGCTTGATCCCGGAATAGATCGACCGGATCACCGGCATGCGGTCTACCATTGTTTCGGCATAGCGGATCAGCGACCGACCGATCAGCCCCTTGGCGATCCAGCCCATGATGATGGTGAACAACAGGAAGATGATGACGCCCAGACCGCGCAGGTTTATGCCGATATAGCGTTCGGGCTGGAACTTGTCCGGGACCAGAGGCAGCACAACCCCATCGATCCAGCCAATCACGCTCCAGATCAGCCAAATGGTCAGCCCGACCGGCGCAATCACGACTATGCCGGTCAGGAATGAAGCCCGTAACCCCGCCAGTAACCCCGGTTGCTTTGGTTTGTTGTCAAACGGTGTAGTCATGTGTTCTCATTTCTTCGGGGCAGAAAATACGCCCTTTGCCTGGCCGCTACAATGGCTCGCGTCACTTGTTGTGCGAACCGTCGTGCTGGCTGGTCAATGCGCAGGCAATTTCCGCCGCCAGCCGGGCATTGTTGCGGACCAGCGCAATGTTTGCGGTTAGGGACCGGCCATCGGTCGCTTCAAAGATGCGCTGCAGCAGAAAGGGAGTCACCGCTTTGCCCACGATGCCCTGCGCGTCCGCCTCAGCCTGAGCGGCTGCGATGACCGGGGTTAGGTCCTGGGCCGGGATTTCATTTGTTGCGGGGATCGGGTTGGCCACCAGTTGCCCGCCTGGCAGGCCCAGCGCGGCGCGGGTGACATGCGCCTTGGCGATTGCTTCTGCAGTATCAAGCCGTAGGGGTGCATCAAGATGCGAAGCCGCCGACCAAAAAGCCGGGAACGCGTTCTGTCTGTAGGCGATGACCGGCACGCCCAGTGTTTCCAGCACCTCCAGAGTTTTGTCGATATCCAGAATCGCCTTGGCGCCAGCGGCGACCACGGTGACCGGGGTCTGAGCCAGCTCATGCAGGTCAGCGGAGATGTCAAAGCTGCTTTCGGCCCCCCTGTGTACGCCGCCAATCCCACCCGTGGCAAACACAGCGATGCCCGCCAAACGGGCGGCGATCATCGTAGCGGCAACGGTGGTAGAGCCTGTGCCGCCCTGCGCGATACAGACGGCCATGTCTGCGCGCGACAGTTTGGCCACGCCCTGCGCCTGCGCCAGAGCCTCCAGAGCGGCATCGTCCAACCCCACATGCAGCGCGCCTTCCATTACAGCAATGGTGGCGGGCACGGCTCCGGCGGCGCGAATATCGCTTTCTACCAGACGGGCTGTTTCCACATTCTGCGGATAGGGCATGCCGTGCGTGATGATGGTGCTTTCCAATGCTACGATAGGCGTGCCATCGGCGCGGGCGGCGGCAACTTCGGGGGAATAGGTGATCTGGATCACAGCGGGGTATCTCCGGAAACATATGCGGCGGCAGCGGTCAGCGCAGCAGCCAGGGCGGTGTCCCTGTTTTCGCCCTGTGCTTCGGCGACGATATGGGCCGCCATGAAGGTGTCACCCGCGCCCGTGACGCGGGTGATCAGAACCTCGGGCGGGGTGCGTGTGACGACGCCTTCGGCGCTGCCATCCGCGGTAGTGTTGCCGCCATCCGTAACCAGTACCCGATGTGCGCCTCGGTCCAGCAGGGCCAGCGCGGCTTGCGCTGCAGTGTCAAACCGGGCCTGGCAGAGCAGCCCGGCTTCTTCGAGGTTCACATAGAGTGTGGCGCGACCGTGGGTCAGGAAGGGCAACAGCCGTTCGGCTTTGCCCGGGGATGCCGGGGCAACGCGCAGGTCAGCGCGGGCGAAATCGGGGCTGCGAGCGATGGTTTCCAGCATCCGCTGGGTCAGGTTGCCATCCAATGCGATCAGCCCGACAAAGGGCGCCGCGGCGCTGCCCAACGTGCCGTCCTGTATTGGGCGCAGAATCTTGTCGCCTGCCGCCTCCAGCGAATGGGCGTCTGCAATGGCGGCGATCAGTCCGTTTGCGCCTTCGACAGCCATGTAATGGTCTGTCGGCAGATCGTTGGAGCGATAAAGATGGTCGCAATTTAGCCCCAGATCCTCGCACGCGCTGACCAGCTCATCCCCTTCGGCATCCTGCCCTACCGCACTGAGCAGGGTGGGGCGCAGGCCAAATCGGGCAAACGTCATGGCGATATTCAGCGCGACGCCGCCGGGCAACCGAGTGATGTGGCCGGGTACGTCCGAGCCCTGCCTCATGTGGCTGGTAGATCGGCCTATCACGTCCCAAAGCACGCTGCCAACACAGAGAATGTGCAAATCAATCATGGTCGCTATCTGGCCTGTAACCCCGGCCCGCGCAACCCGTCAGAACAACAGCTTCCGCTACTTCACCGCAAAGGTCAGCGCGGCCCACAGCGATTCCCATACCGCACCATTGTCAAAGTTGACCGGCCGCAGCACCACAGCATCCAGCAGGTATGTGTGTCCGGAAGTCACGGGCACCTGTACCACGCCTTTGGCGTCTGTGCGCAGCAGCGTGACGCTGACTGTGCCGTCTGGGGCACGGTCGAATACCGCTACCTGAGAATCCGCACGGGGCACACCCTGATAGAGCACACGCGCGGCAAAGCTGTCGCCGGGGTCGGTGTAGGGGTTGGTCAGCGCAACAAATTCCGTTTCCATCCCGGTGGCAGCATCTGCGCCATCGCCATCGCCGACTGCGACCAGAGCCTTGGCAAACCGCGTGTAGCTTTCCTTGAACCCAGTCTCCGGCAGGCCGCGCGCGTCGTGGCGGGCGCGCATGTCGGGGAAATCCTTGTGATCGGCAAATGCCTGAAACTTTTCCCATGTCGTGTAGGTCAGAAGGCTGGGCGTGGTTTCATGCACGATCACCCATAGCCCATCCGCACCGGCCGTGGTGGCCATCGCGGGAACGTCGCCCATGCGGCCTTGCACTGGTTCCATCCCATTCGGCCCGATCAGATCGAACCGCGCTATGCTGCGTTCGAAATAACCCAGCCCGACCCCTTTAAACGTCTGGCCGTTGCGGATATTGGCCACCAAAGGTGCGCCAGTTTCGACTCGATACTTCTCGGGATCAATCCAAAACTCATGCGCGGCAGCGGGTTTACACACCGCATGGAAAGCCAGAAGGCAAATAAAGAACAAGCGCATGGAGGCGTTCCCATTATTATACCTTACAAACTGCGCTTCATTGGTCTGCTGTCAAGTCTTTGGGTCATGCTGGCTGGGGTCATGGCATCTGCGCACGAAGTGTCGCCGACCATTGCTGATCTAGAGATTGATGGGGGTGAACTGACGCTGTGCCTGCGGATCAATGTCGAAGCCTTCGTGGCCGAAATCAACCTCGACGGGCTGGAAAACACCAACGCCACAAATGAGGCAGAGCGCTACGACGAATTGCGCGCCTTGCCGCCCGAAGCCCTCGCCCCGATGGTTGACGCCTTTTTCTCTGACTGGGCCAACAATATCGAGGTGGAGGCCGCAGGGTCTGTGCCACTGAGCTTCAGCACCGTCCTGATTGATCCAGTTGGCGATATCGAGCTACCGCGCGAAACAGAACTGGTCCTTACGGGAAATGTGTCAGACAGCGCCCGCATGGTGCGGCTAAGATGGCCTGAAGGCGCGGGGTACCTGGTGCTGCGCCAGCAGGGGGTGGAGGAGCCCTATACCGGCTTTCTTGTCGGTGGGGAGGCATCGCCGCTGTTTGCCATTGCTGGAGGCGGGGCCCAGACCGGGTGGCAGGCGTTCTTGTCTTACATTCCAGTCGGATTTGACCACATTCTGCCCAAGGGGCTGGACCATATTCTGTTCGTGCTGGCCCTGTTCTTTCTAAGCACCGGGTTGCGTCCGCTGCTGTGGCAGATCACGGCCTTCACGCTGGCGCATACGGTGACACTGGCGCTGGGGGCATTGGGGTGGGTACAGGTGCCTGCCGCCATCGTAGAGCCATTGATTGCGGCTTCCATCGCGTTTGTCGCGGTGGAAAATCTGTTCACCAACACGCTCAGCCGTTGGCGGCCGTTGGTAGTGTTTGGCTTCGGCCTGTTGCACGGGCTTGGCTTTGCCAGCGTGCTGGGCGAATTCGGCCTGCCACAGGACCAGTTCATCCCGGCACTGATCGGGTTCAATATCGGGGTGGAGCTGGGGCAACTGACAGTAATTGCCATTGCCTTCTTTATGGTGGGGTACTGGTTTGGTCGCAAGCCGTGGTACCGGACGCGGATCGCCATGCCTGCATCAGCCGTTATCGCACTGATCGGGGTATACTGGATGATCGAACGAGTTTTCCTCTAAGGACCGCTCAGCCCATCGCGGACAGCAATACACCCAATCGGTCAGCCGGGCTGTCGGCGGTCCAGATTTCATCACCGATGCCGAAGAAATCGGTGTACGGTGCAAGTTGACGGGCAAGGTCTTCGGTCAGACCGCCTTCGGCCACAACTGGCACTTCGATCATTTCAGACCACCACTGGAACAATTCGGGCTCTGCAAAGCTGCCATCCCCCAGCGACCCGGCTTGCAAGGGGCCGAAACAGACATAATCCGTGCCCGCTTCGCCCGCGTTCATGCCATCATGGCGGAACGTACCACAGAACGCGCCGACAATGGCGTCCGGGCCCAGTTCCTTGCGGGCGGCGCGGACATTGCGGGCATCGTTTAGATGCAAACCGTCCAGCCCCAGCCGCTGGACCAGCATCAAATGTTCGGAAATCACCAGCGCGATATCGCGGGCATGGGTCACCTCGCGCAGCGTATCGGCGGTGCGCGCAACGGTGTCTTCGTCAGAGGAGGCCAATTCCAGCCGCACGCAGGCGACCTCATGCGCGTCCAGCACATTGGCCAGTTGCACGGCAAACGGTTCCAGCTCAAAAGCCGGGGGTGTAATGAGGTAGATCTGCGGCTGGTCTTCGGTAGTCATGGTCACGCTCTGCGCTTGGGTGAGCGGGGTCTAGCGAAATCGCAGGGGCTTGGGAACCGTTTTCTTCGCACAGGCCGGGCGTAAGATTTTTCAAAAATCTCATGCGAAAAAGCGATTTTGCGCACCAGCAGGCCACAGCGGTGGCCCTTGCCCAGCAAGTCTGCTTGCGCCATAGACGCCGCACAGATCCGGAGACCGCATGCCAACCGATACGCCTCAACCCGCCTTTGTCCTGGTTCGCCCGCAGATGGGTGAAAACATAGGGGCCGCCGCCCGTGCGATGTGGAATTTCGGGCTGGACCGGATGCGGCTTGTGGCCCCGCGTGATGGCTGGCCGAACCCGGCCTCGGTGGCGATGGCCAGTGGGGCAGGGCGGGTGCTGGACGAAGCGCAGTTGTGTGGGACAACGGCAGAGGCGGTCAGTGACTGCGCTTATGTGTTTGCTACCACTGCCCGGCAGCGCGGGTTGACCAAGCCGGTGTTTAGCCCCGAGGCCGCGATGGCCAAGGCAGCGGAGATGATCGGGCAGGGCCGCAAAGTGGCCGTGTTGTTCGGCCCCGAACGCGCCGGGCTGGAAAACGACGACATCGCGCGCGCCAACGCAATCATCACAGTGCCGGTGAACCCGGAGTTCTTTTCCCTGAACCTGGCCCAATGCGTGTTGCTGACGGGGTATGAATGGCGCCGTGCCTCCAGCCAGATCACGGCGGAGACAGTGGAGATGGGCAAGGGCGACTGGGCCAGCGGGATCGAGATGGAAAAACTGGCCGGGCATTACGAAGACCAGCTGGAGGAGGCGGGGTTTTTCTATCCGCCTGAAAAGGCCGAGGGCATGAAAACCAATCTGCGCAACCTTTGGAGCCGGATGAACCTGACACGCGCCGATGTGCAGATGCTGCATGGCATCCTGCGGCAGATGGTCCGCTGGAAGGATCGTGGCTGAGCCGGGTGGACGTGCCCAGTTCGCGCACCTACCTTCCCAATGAAAACAAGAGGAAGACATGAGCGAGAAACGCAGCATCTTCGAAGAAGTGTCCGACGCGGATGCCCCGCGCCCTGCCGCACAACCCGGAATGATCGACAAGGATCGGGGCGGTGCGCGGCGGGCTGTACGCGCCTGGCAGATTGTGTTGTTAATACTGGTTGTGACGATGATCCTTGTGGGCGGGCTCACCCGACTGACGGATAGTGGCCTGTCGATCACCGAATGGCACCCCATTACTGGGGCCATGCCACCGACCACCGAAGAGGCATGGCAGTCGGAGTTCGAGAAATACAAGGCAATCGACGAATTCCAGTTGCAGAACCAGTGGATGCAAATGGAGGATTTCCAGGTCATCTATTGGTGGGAATGGGGCCACCGACAGCTGGGTCGGGTGATCGGGCTGGTATGGGCAATTGGGTTCTTTGGTCTTCTTGCCTTGCGCAAGGTCCCCACGGGCTGGACCGGTCGGTTGGCGCTGCCGGGCGTTCTGGGCGGCGTACAGGGGGCCGTGGGCTGGTGGATGGTGTCATCCGGCGTGACCCAGGGGGAAGGCATGGTTGATGTGGCCAGCTACCGGCTGGCGATGCATCTGGGGCTGGCTTTTGCCATTCTGGCTTTGCTGGCTTGGAATGTTTTTGGCCTTGGAAGTACCGAACGGGACTTGATGCAGGCGCGCCGCGCCCGGGAAGACAAGCTGTTCGGCCTGTCTACGGGGCTGTTGCATTTTGCGTTCCTGCAAATCCTGATCGGCGCCCTCGTAGCTGGGATAGATGCGGGCCGCAGTTATACTGACTGGCCGTTGATCGGTGGGCAGGTGTTTCCGCCCGATGCGAGTGTGCTGGAGCCGTGGTGGCGTAACTTGTTTGAAAGCCCGGGTCTGGTGCAGTGGATCCATCGGATGGCGGGCTATCTGCTGCTGATCTTTGCCGTGATTGTCTGGACGCGTGGACGCCGCAGCCCGAACCCACGCACGCGATTTTCCTTCAACCTGGCCTTTGTTGCGCTGCTGTTGCAGGTGGTGCTGGGGATCGTAACGGTGGTCTATGCTGCGCCACTGCATATTGCCATCGTGCATCAGTTGCTGGCCATCGGTGTGTGGACCGCGATTTTGAATGCGCGGTTTCAGGCCGCTTACCCGCGGGCGACGTCTGTCAGAGGATGATGAGCGATGAGTGCATTAGAAGAGCTGATGACCTTTCAGGGCGAGACCGAGGCCCTCGCCCAGATTTCCGGGCGGCTGGGCTGGGATCAGGAAACCATGATGCCGCGCGGATCGGCGCGGCAGCGCGGCGCGGAAATGGCGGCGATGGAGGCAGTGCTGCATGCACGCCGATCCGACCCTCGCGTGGCCGTATGGCTTGAAGCCGCCGAACCGGGGGATGAAGCCGGGGCAGCGCAACTGCGTGAGATCCGCCGCAGCTATGACCGGGCCACCAAGGTGCCTGCCGATCTGGCCAAAACGCTGGCACAGCTGACGTCGGAATCGCAGGGTATCTGGGCGCAGGCGCGAGCGGATGAAGACGTTGCCGCCTTCTTACCGACGCTGAAGGAAGTGGTGCGGCTCAAGCGTGAAGAAGGCGCGGCGCTGGCCGATGGCGGAGACGTCTACGATGCCATGCTGCAGGATTACGAACCCGGCACAACAGCAAAAGAAATAACGAAAATCTTTGATGCCATGCGCGTACGGCTCGTGGCGTTGCGGTCGGCGATCCTGGAAAAACCGATGCCTGCGGGCCTGACCGGTGATTTTGACGAACGTTTGCAGATGAAGCTGGCGCGCAACCTGGCGCGGGACTTTGGCTATGATATGAACCGAGGGCGGCTGGACAAGGCGGTGCATCCATTTTCGTCCGGCAGCGGTTCCGATGTGCGCATAACAACACGCACCGATCCGACTGATCCATTCAACTGCATCTATTCCACAATCCACGAAACCGGCCATGCCTGCTATGAGCTGAACATTGACCCGGCCTATCAACTGACACCGCTGGGGCGTGGCGTATCGATGGGCGTGCACGAAAGCCAGAGCCGGATCTACGAAAATCAGCTTGGCCGGTCGCAGGCCTTTACCGGCTGGCTGTTCGGGCGGATGACTCGGACATTTGGTGAAATCGGCGTGGCGGATGCGGATGGGTTCTATGCCGCCGTGAACCGGGTGAGGAACGGCTATATCCGGACCGAGGCGGACGAGGTTCAGTACAACCTGCACATCATGCTGCGCTACGATCTGGAACGTGCGCTGATGGCAGGTGATCTGGAGGTCGATGATCTGGAGGCTGCCTGGAATGACAGGTTCGCCGCCGATTTCGGATATGCTGTCGACAAGCCTTCGAACGGCGTGCTGCAGGATGTGCATTGGTCGGTTGGACTGTTTGGGTATTTCCCAACCTACAGCTTGGGCAATGTTTACGCCGGGTGCCTGTATCAGGCGCTGCGCGCGGCCGTGCCGACACTGGACAGCCAGTTGGCCTTGGGGGAACTGGAGCCAGCCACAGATTGGTTGCGTGCTAATTTGCAAACCCATGGCGGGCTTTACGCCCCGCGCGATGTGATTGCACGCGCCAGCGGCGCGGAGCCATCGGAGCGGCCGTTACTGGACTACCTGGAAGCCAAGTTCACCGCGCTATACGATCTTTGATCTGTGCGGTATAAGGGCCCGGGTGTACCGGGCCCTTTGTCGGCGTATCCGCGCCGGGCATCTACCGAAAGGGTCCCAGCGCCTACAACTGCGAGGGCCAGATAACCTCCCGCCAGAGCTAGTTTTTCAACAGGCTGGTCATTTGCGCTTGATCTACTGAGTCAAAGTGGTACATCAGCCCGGTCGCCACGCACGATGTGCCCAGCAAGACACTGACAATCCGGGTCTGAAACCCCGCGATCAGGACGAGACCACCCAGAATTTCAAACAGGATCACCGGCCAGACAAAGGCGGGCATGCCGCCAGACGCCATGTAACTGGCTAAGTCAGAGGGGGAGGCCGTTATTCCTCTTCGGCCTCGTCCTCATCGCCCTGATCGGCAATCCACGCCACGCTGACGACAAATTCGCCTTTGGCTGTGTCAAACACCTTGACCCCGCCTGCGCTGCGCGACCGGAAGGAAATACCATCAACAGGGACCCGGATGGATTGCCCGCCAGAGGTGGCCAGCATGATCTGATCGTCCATTTCCACCGGGAAGGACGCTACCAGGGGTCCGCCTCTCTGGCCCTTGTCCATTGCAGCGACGCCCATGCCACCGCGCCCGCGTACAGGATAGTCGTGCGAGGAGGACAGTTTGCCCGTTCCATTGGCTGTGATGGTTAGGATCAGGTTTTCCGCCGCCGACATTTCGGCATAGCGTTCTTGGCTGATCGTGGCGAGCGTGTTGACCTCTTCTTCATCCGATACCTCTCCATCGTCCACCAGCCCGGCCACGGCCCGGCGACGTTTGAGATAGGCAACCCGTTCGTCCGATGAGGCATCGAAATGTCGGATCACGGACATAGAGACCACATGATCCCCGTTGGTCAGCTTGATGCCCCGTACGCCAGTGGAATCACGGCCCTTAAAGACACGCACCTCGGTCGTTGGAAAGCGGATCGCACGGCCTGAGTCCGTAACCAGCATAATATCGTCGGTTTCCGAACAAATCCGGGCGTTTACCAGCTCCACCTCATCCGGAAGCTTCATCGCAATCTTACCGTTTCGCTTGACGTTGGTAAAATCGCTCAGCGCGTTGCGGCGCACATCGCCCGCCGAGGTTGCGAACATGATCTGAAGGCTTTCCCATTCGTCTTCGGGCACATCAACCGGCATGATCGCGGCAACAGACACACCGGTGGGAATGGGTAGGATGTTCACGATCGCTTTTCCTTTGGCGGTCCGCCCGCCCAGCGGTAGGCGCCAGGTCTTGAGCTTGTAGACCATGCCATCAGTGGTGAAGAACAGAAGCTGCGTGTGCGTGTTCGCCACGAACAGCGTGGTGACCACGTCTTCTTCCTTGGTGGCCATGCCAGACAGCCCCTTGCCGCCGCGTTTTTGAGCGCGGAAATCGGCCAGCGGGGTGCGTTTGATATAGCCTTCGGAGGTCACGGTCACGACCATGTCCTCGCGCTCGATCAGGTCTTCGTCCTCCATGTCGCCGGACCATTCCACGATCTCAGTGCGACGCGGCACGGCGAACTGGTCTCTCACGTCGGTCAGCTCGTCGGTGATGATACCCATGATCCGATCACGCGACGACAGGATTTCCAAGTATTCCCGGATATTTGCTGCGAGTTGTTCAAGTTCATCCGTGACTTCCTTGACCCCAATTTGGGTCAGCCGCTGAAGCCGCAGTTCCAAGATAGCGCGGGCCTGAACCTCGGTCAGGTTATATGTGCCGTCGTCGTTCATCTTGGACAGCGGATCGTCGATCAGGCGCAGGTAAGCGGCGATGTCGGCCGCAGGCCACCGGCGTTCCATCAGGGCGCTGCGCGCGGCGGCGGCATCTGCGGAGGCGCGGATCGTGGCGACCACTTCATCCACGTTTGATACGGCCACAGCCAGACCACACAGGATGTGGCTGCGGTCGCGCGCTTTACGAAGTTCATAAGCCGTACGACGTATGACGACCTCTTCCCGGAAATCCAAGAAGGCGGTCAGGAATTTGCGCAGAGTCAGCTGCTCGGGCCGTCCGCCATTCAGGGCCAGCATGTTGCAGCCGAATGTGGTCTGCATGGGCGAAAACCGCCAAAGCTGGTTTAACACTACTTCGGGTGTGGCATCACGTTTCAGTTCGATAACCACGCGCACGCCGTTGCGGTCGGATTCGTCCTGCACATGGCTGACGCCTTCGATACGCTTTTCGCGCACTGCTTCAGCGATCTTTTCAATCATCGAAGCCTTGTTCACCTGATAGGGGATCTCATCCACGATCAGCGCGTAGCGGTCCTTGCGCAGCTCTTCCACATGGGTTTTTGCGCGGATCACAACGCTGCCGCGCCCTTCCAGATAGGCCTTGCGCGCGCCCGACCGGCCCAGCATCTGACCACCCGTCGGGAAATCGGGCCCTGGAATATATTCGATCAGTTGTTCGGACGTTAGGTCATGGTCCTGAATCAGAGCCAAACAGGCATCAACCACTTCGCCAAGGTTATGGGGCGGTATATTGGTGGCCATACCCACGGCAATGCCGCCCGCACCGTTAACCAGCATGTTCGGGAAGCGCGCGGGCAGGATGGAGGGTTCCTTGTCCTTGCCGTCATAATTGTCCTGGAAATCGACCGTATCTTTTTCAATATCAGCCAGTAGGGCAGAGGCGGGTTTGTCCATCCGCACTTCGGTATAGCGCATGGCTGCCGGATCATCACCATCCATGGAGCCAAAGTTGCCCTGACCGTCGAGCAGTGGCAGCGACATGGAGAAATCCTGCGCCATCCGCACCAGCGCATCATAAATCGCGGCATCGCCATGCGGGTGGTATTTACCCATCACATCGCCAACCGGGCGGGCGGACTTGCGATATGGCTTGTCATGTGTATTGCCGGTTTCGAACATGGCATACAAAATGCGCCGATGCACAGGTTTTAGGCCGTCACGCAGATCGGGGATCGCACGGCTGACAATGACCGACATCGCATAGTCGAGATAGGAGGAGCGCATCTCCTCCTCAATCGAAATGACGGGGCCGTCATGAACCGGACGTTCCGGGAGGTTTTCTTCTTCGTTTTCAGGTGTTTCCGGCGTATCGCTCACGTTTTCTGCCCGTTGTTTGTGCGCATACAATATTTGGTATAACCACCCTACCAGACACCGCATATAAGGTGCAATGCCTGCTGAGGGTTACAATTGGCAGCCGGTGATTGCTACTGCTAACATGCTGTTTTTGTTGAAAAGTAAGGACAGTTTGGCATCATGGTCTTAGAATACTTTAATGAGGGCACCATAAGCATGACAGAAACCGAAATGTTGCTGCGTGGATACGGGCTGACAACGGCGGAACTATTCTATCGCATGCCGGACTACCAGAATGTGCTGAATAGCTTTGTCTGGCAGGAATATGACCTTGCTCCGGACCATCCACGCTTGTTCAAGTTCATAGATTTCTGGCAGCGAGAAATCGAAGGTCCGCTGCATTCTGTGTGTTTTACACACCGCCGCATGCTGGCGTCAGGTGAATGGCAGAACCAGGTAGGTGAATTCACTCTGCATTGAGATTTACGCGCCGGGACCCCAGATTTTCGAAATGAAGTCAGCACCATACCGGTCTCTGACAAAATCATACTGACGGGCGTAGGTCGGACGGATTTCGGCCAGTTCGTCTTCGGTCAGATCGTTGGAAGACGGGCTGGCGTTGAACCGCTTGTCAAAATCCACCGGCTGGTAGTCAATCCGAAGGAAATCGCAGATCGACCGCAGCGTGTCTTCCGAAAACAGCGTTTCGTAAAATCCGATGTAGCAGTTGTCGCCAAAGATCTCGTCCATGTTCAGGATGGCTTGTTCATAGTTGGCGCGGACCACGTCATATTCGCTGCCGCACATTTTGCGTATCGCGCTCAGTTCTTCTGCTTTTGACGGCGAGATTTCCTTCTTGCGGAACTTCATTTTCACCAGCGACCGCAACCGTTCCACCGGTTCACGCATCAGGAACAGCGGACGGGTCACGATATCGCGTTTGGCGAATTCAGATTCCACATAGCGCAGCCGGTCCCGCGGCAGAGAACAGTATGTCGGCGTAATGTCCCCCGTGAGCTTGACGCGCCGCCGAGTGAGAATATCGGCGAAATAGGCGAAATAGGCTTGGTCGTTAGTTACAAAAGACATACGCGTGACATCGTATTTCGACGAGCCGGTCGAATAGGTGTCATACCCGTCTCGAATCGCTATGCGGGCGGCCTTTTCAAACCGGCTTCGGAACATTTCGCATTCCGGCACGTAGATCGCGTCCAGAACGTGGTACTCCTTGGTGAACCCAAAGTTCGCGTATTGTCGGGCGGTGAGAATCCGATGCAGCCAGGTGGTGCCTGATTTCTGTGCGCCCATGCCCAACAGGAATGTCTTTTCCATAGGTCTGTGCATATGCCCTATTGCGTTGGTTTCGCAGACCCCAAGCGCGGGGTTTCGGCAATTCAAGTGGCGGCATGAGCCAAATGGGTGGCGGTTGGTTGCGCAGGCGGGTTCTGCCAATATAAGCGACAGGTTTGCCTCGTGTGCCCGCAAAATGGGGGCGATTGGTGCTGGGGCTTAGCGGTTAGTCGTTGCCGATGGGTCCTAAAGGAAACCAAACTGGGACGAGGGCGCCCAGTGCGGTGATGCTGGTCCGCACGGCCCAGAGCAAGATGCGCAGCCCGCTGTCATGGGGCCGACGCAGTAAACCCGCGGAGGGCCCGTCAAATGTGGCAACCCCACTGAGACCGTGTGGTGCTTCCTAGCCATTACACGGTCACGCCGAACAGCTTGCCCCGCCGAGAACGCAGAATTTGGCGCAGTGTGGGTGGTTCAGACGCACGGGTGCTTCGGCCTCGGCCAGCGTCCGGCCCATCTCGAATTCTGGCTCGTAAGGCAGCAGGGTACAGGCAAGGACAGCGGGCGCTTCGGCCCCTTTACGGCGTACAACCATGCGCGACGATGCACACATGACGTCCTGAGGTGATTTGTTCAGGATCCCCCAGCAGGCGGTGGTGATCTCTGGCACCTCTACCGACATGTCCATTTCCGGGAACAGGACGGTTTCAACGGGTGATTTTGCGTCAATGGCTAGCCCGTGTTCCGCATAGAGCGCGGCAAATCCGGCGCGTGCGTCGGCCTCGCTTGTGGCCCATTCCACGCGGCCGGCAACGGCCATGCGAATGCCGGCATCCCGCAGCCAGCACATTCCGTTCAGTGTGGCCGCGAAGCTGTCTTTGCCGCGTTCAGCGTCATGTGTGGTCGGGTCAAAATGGTCGAGCGACACCCGCAGGGTCAACTTGTCGCCATGCGCTGCTTTCAAGGCACGCAGCCCGTCCTGCATCGCTGGACGCATCATCGGGCGCATTGCGTTGGTAAGGATCAACACATCAAAGCCACGGTCCAGCGCAGCGTCTGCCATGGTGATGATGTCGCGGTTCATGAACGGTTCGCCCCCGGTAAAGGCGATCTCGGTCACCGGCCAGCCGCGTTCGGTTATCTGGTCGAGATAGGGCAGCATGTCATCCAGCGTGAGGTAGACCAGCGCATCGTTGGACGGGCTTGATTCGATATAACAGCTCACGCACTCGATGTTGCAGAGCGTTCCGGTGTTGAACCACAATGTTTTAGGCGCGGTCAGGGCGACATGGGCCCGTTCCTGACCGTCCAGCGTGACCAAAGGGTCGGAAAACTTTGTTCCATTGGCGGGGGAATTGGAGTGGTCTTTCATGCCGGCCTATCTGTTTTTTCGGTCTCGGATCAACTCTTTACGCGCGTTGCGCTCCGGGCGCGACCCCGTGGTTGCCTTTTGACGCCATTGTGATCCGTTCAGTGCATGGTAGACTTTCAGTTGACCGACTGCATAGAGACGCAGAAACGCTTGTTAGCGCTAACATATATGCTGCCCGGTAATTTCACGATAGGCAGCGCAAGGAAAGGGCACCTAACCATGGTTTCACGCGTCATACCGGTCGACACTTTCGACCTGGTCATCTTTGGTGGTACCGGCGATCTGGCGCGGCGCAAGATCCTGCCGAGCCTGTTCCGGCGGTATTGTGCGGGGCAGGTGCCCGATGGTTCCGCAATCATCGGTGTGGCTCGTGGCGAAATGGACGATATGTCCTATCGCCAGATGGTGGCTGAGGCGGTCCGTGAATACGGTGGTGGACGCGGCTGCGAGGACGGCACGCTGGATCATTTCCTGGAACGCGTCGCGTATCAGACAGTTGATGCACTGGGCGACCGGGGCTGGCCCGAACTGGCGAAGCGACTGACAGCCGCGCATATCCGCAACTTCTATTTCTCGGTGGGGCCCAGCTTGTTCGGAGCCCTTGCTAAACGTCTCCGTAAATACGGTATGACCACGCCGGATTGCCGGGTGGTGGTTGAAAAACCTTTCGGCCGTGACCTTGCCACCGCACGGGCGCTGAACCAGACGCTGGCCGAACATTTCGAAGAACGACAAATCTATCGCATCGACCATTATTTGGGCAAGGAAACCGTCCAGAACCTGATGGCCATTCGTTTCGGTAACGTTCTGTTCGAACCGCTCTGGAACAGTCAGTATGTGGACCACATTCAGATAACCGTGGCCGAAAGTGTCGGCATTGGTGGGCGCGGAGAATATTACGATGACGCGGGTGCGATGCGTGACATGGTGCAAAACCACCTGATGCAGCTGGTCTGTCTGATCGCCATGGAACCGCCAGCACGGTTCGAACCCGACGCGGTGCGCGATGAAAAGTTGAAAGTGATCCGCGCGTTGGGTCCTGTGGCCCATCACCATATCTCGCGCGGTCAGTATGGCCCGGGCGAAGACGGCACGCCCGATTATCGCACTGCCGCGGGTAACCCGCGCAGCACGACCGAAAGCTATGTCGCCTTGAAGGCTGAGGTGCAGAATTGGCGGTGGGCTGGAACGCCGTTTTATTTGCGCACGGGCAAGCGCCTGAAAGCGCGGTCATCTGTCATCAACGTTGTGTTCAAGAACCTGCAGCATTCGATCTTTGGGGAAGAGGCGGGCAGTCATACCAATATCCTGTCGATCCGGCTGCAACCGAACGAAGGCATCACCCTGCGCGTTACGATCAAGGAACCAGGACCGGGTGGAATGCGTCTGATCGACGTACCGCTGGACATGACGTTTGCCGAAGCGCTGGGGGCGGAAGCCGAGGATGCTCCAGATGCCTATGAACGCCTGATCATGGATGTAATCCGGGGCAACCAGACCCTGTTCATGCGTGGGGACGAGGTGGAGGCCGCCTGGGCCTGGACTGATCCCATCATCGCGGCGTGGGAAGCACGCGGTGACGTGCCCAAACCCTATGACAGCGGCAGCGCCGGGCCAGGCGACGCCGAACAGATACTGGCCCGCGACCGGCGGGAGTGGATCGGGTTCACGCCATGAACGTTATTGAATACCCGGACCGTGAACTGGCCGCGATTGACGTGGCTGATGTGTTGGCAAGCGATCTGAAAACTGCGCTGCTGACCCATAACCGCGTGTCCTTTGCCGTGCCGGGTGGTGGCACGCCAGGGCCAATATTCTCCGTTCTGTGTGCGGCGGATCTGGATTGGGCGCGTGTATGCGTCCTGCCCACAGACGAACGTTTCGTGCCTGCCGACCATCCCCGCTCAAACGCGCTGCTGATCCGTGAACGTTTGCTGCAAGACCGTGCGGCGGGTGCGCAGTTCCTGTCCCTGACGGGCGATGCCACCACACCGGAGGACGCAGCCGCAAAACAAGGTGCGCGGGTAGCACAGCACTTGCCCATCTCCCTCACCATGCTGGGTATGGGCACCGACATGCATACGGCATCACTGTTTCCCGGCGCGCCGGGTCTGGCCGAAGGGCTGGCCGCCGACGCCCCGCCGCTGGTGGTCACGCAGCCGGCCTCGCAACCCGAGGCGCGGCTCAGCCTGTCAGCGCCGGTGCTGAACGGGGCCATCAGCAAACATCTGGTGATTTTCGGGGCTGACAAACGCGCAGCGCTGGAGCAAGCGATGCACAGCGCCCCCGAAGCCGCGCCAATCCGCGCGGTTCTGGTTGGTGCCATGGTTCATTACGCGGATTGAGTGAGTTTGAATATGTGGAGCGACCTACAGGCCCGTTACTTAGCAACCCAATCGCGCAACATCCTCGACCTGTTTGAAGCCGACCCACAACGCGCTGGCGATTTCAGTGTCGAAACCGGCGATATACGGTTCGACTATTCCAAGACCAATCTCGATTCAGAAGATCGCGCTGCGCTGATTGCACTCTGTGATGTTAGCGGATTGGCGGCTCGACGCGACGCCATGTTTGCGGGCGAAAAGATCAACGAAACCGAATGCCGCGCCGTGTTGCATACCGCCCTGCGCAACCTTGATGGCGGTCCGGTTCTTGTCGATGGTGCAGACGTCATGTCGGAGGTGCTGGATACGCTTCAACGAATGGGCGCATTCACGGATGCGGTGCGCGACGGTCGACATGCCGGGGCAGGGGGCGCCATCACCGATGTCGTCAATATCGGCATAGGCGGGTCGGATCTGGGCCCGGCCATGGCAACACTTGCACTGGCCCCCTACCATGACGGGCCGCGCTGCCATTACGTGTCCAACGTGGACGGCGCGCATATCTCCGACACCCTGCGCGGGCTGGATCCAAAACACACGCTGCTGATCGTCGCGTCCAAGACCTTCACCACCGTGGAAACCATGACCAACGCCCGCACCGCCCGGGCCTGGCTCACCGAAGGTGGCGGTGACCCACAGGCGCAGATGGCGGCGGTGTCTACAGCCGCTGACCTTACCGCAGACTTTGGCATTCCTGCATCGCAGGTCTTCGGGTTCGAAGACTGGGTTGGCGGACGCTATTCCGTTTGGGGTCCTGTGGGCCTGTCCCTGATGATGGCCATAGGGAAAGAAGTTTTTGCCGCCTTCCTACGTGGCGGGCAGGCAATGGATATGCATTTCCGCGCAGCAGCGTGGCAAGAAAACATGCCTGTGCTTCTGGCCATCGTCGGCCTCTGGCATCGCCAGGTGGCAGGCCACGGAACGCGCGCCGTGCTGCCCTATGACCAGCGGCTTGCGCGCCTGCCAGCTTATCTGCAGCAGCTGGAAATGGAATCGAACGGCAAATGTGTGGCCATGGATGGCAGCACGCTGACCATCCCTTCAGGCCCGGTGGTCTGGGGCGAACCGGGTACCAATGGACAACACGCGTTCTACCAGCTGATTCACCAAGGCTCCGATGTGATCCCTTGCGAATTTCTTGTCGCGGCCCAGGGGCATGATCCGGCACTGGCCCATCATCACCAACTGCTGATCGCCAATTGCCTCGCCCAGTCCGAAGCGCTCATGCGCGGCCGTTCGCTGGAAACGGCCACGGAGATGATGGCCGCCCAGGGCTTCACTGGCGAAGAACGTGACCGCCAGGCGCGCCACCGCGTTTTTGCCGGCAATAGGCCCTCAACCACACTGATCTACCCAAGGCTCACCCCTTTTGTTCTGGGCCAGATCATCGCGCTCTATGAACATCGCGTCTTTGTCGAGGGCGTGATCCTGGGCCTCAATTCCTTCGATCAATGGGGCGTGGAACTGGGCAAGGAACTGGCCACCTCACTGGGCCCCGTCTTGGACGGCACAGAAACGACCGATAACAAAGACGGCTCCACTGCGTCGCTCGTCGCATTTGTCCACCGCCACTGCGACTGATCAAAAACTTCCTCTGTTCGAACCTACCTTCGCAAGAGGCACGTGAAGCAGGTCTATCTGCCGAACCCAAGGAGAAAATCGGAACAGTTTTTCACGAGATATGAAGCGCGCTAAGGGCGCAGATCTAAACTATGCCTCTGCCCGCGCCCCATCGCGGTCCAGAAACGTGTCGCGCAGCGCGTCGGGCAGGGGCATCCGCTCGGACCCGTCCGGGCGCAGCATGACCATCACGCAATTGAAACTCGCTCGCAGATCGCCTGCCCAGATCAGCTGTTCAATCGTGTAGGACGACGCGCGGAATGCGGTCACATGGGCCGTGGCGATGTATTCCTCGCCCTCCAACATTTCCTTGTGGAACCGTATCTCACCCCCACGCAGCACCATTCGCGGGACCAGGTCGAAAAACGGCAACACGCAGCGCAGCCCGTATTCCACGCGGAGGGTTTCAAACCAGGTGAAGTAGGATTTGTTGTTCACATGGTTCAGCGGATCCAGCTCCGCGTATCGCACGCGGTCGGCCAAAGCGAGCGTTCTGGGGGCGGGAAGACCGGCGGCAAGCTGCTCTTCAGCGGTGAGCGGGGTGTGATAGCGCATAGACATTGACCGTGCTGCTAACTTGTGACCTTACGTGCTGCAAGGGTAGATATTGCGTTCGCTGTCGACCATTGGCAGGGTGCGCGCCAAATTGCGGGCGGGATGCCCGAATCCATTGAGGGAGGACCGGTCATGCTCGGCCAGATGATGCAAAAACCGCTGCTAATTTCAGCACTTATCGACCATGCCGCACGCTACCACGGGGGCACTCGGATCGTGTCGGTCAATACCACTGGTGGGATCGAAGAAACCAGCTGGGGCGGGATCGCCGAAAATGCCCGGCGCCTCGGCTCTGCGCTGACCAAGCTGGGGCTCGACCCGCAGGCGCGCTGTGGCACGATCGCCTGGAACAACCGCCGGCATATGGAAATCTACTTCGGCACGTCCGGGGCTGGCTTTATTTGTCACACGATAAACCCGCGCCTGCATCCAGAGCAGCTTGCCTACATCATCAACCACGCCGATGACAAAGTGCTGTTCCTCGAACCCACCTTCCTGCCCATCGCGGCGGGACTGCGCAGCCACCTGCCCAAGCTCGAACACATCGTGCTGATGGGGCCGCGCGACGATGCGGCGGCAGCGCAGGTCGAAGGACTGCTGTTCTATGACGAACTTTTGGAAACA
>JAEPNQ010000028.1 GCA_017643305.1 Marinibacterium sp.
AAGCCAAAGGTCAGCGTCGCCCAGTACGGCAACGCGTTCAGCACCAGGTCACCCCTCAGGCCAAAGACGTGACTGATCGAAATCCCCTGCACGATCAGGTAGACGCCTACCAGGGGAAGAACGATCCGGCCCAGCGAAATGACAAATCCCCAGACGCCAAAGCCGCGCCCGCCCAGCGACCGCATATACGCGCCGGCGGCTTCGGCCCATCTGCGGCCGCGCAGAAGTAACAATAAGCCGAACCCGATATAGGCCAACGCCTGCAGGGCCGACGCGCGCAGGCGCTTCATTTTGGTTTGGTTGACCCAATTCAGCTTGGTTTCATGGACCAGATCGCGTTGGACATCAGCAATCTGCCGCCAGGCCGGTGGCCAGAATTTTGGATCCAGCGGTGTGCCCGTCCGGCGCAGCAGTTCCTGCCGCTGCCGATCGCGAATGACGCGGTCGATCTCTTTGATGATCCCGTCGGCGCGATTGTAAGCCTCAAAAGACACCACGACCGGGACGCGCAGCGTGTCGATCCGGTTGTTCAGATCCGCCCGAAGCTGAGCAATTTCTGCGGGCTCGGTTTCGCCGTCACCCGGCGGGTCGCCCAGCGCCTCAAGTTGCGATTGCAGAGTCGCGATGCGAGTGGAATTTTGCGTGCGCGCGTCTTCGAACTGGTCGCGATAGGCCGCAATCTCAGATCGCAGGAGTTCGAACACCACATTGGACGCGCGGGCCGCCTCCACGGCCTCTTCGGCGCGCTGCGCCGTATCCAGCCACGCGTTGAAATACTCACGTTGTTGCTGGGTGATCTGTCCCTCGGCCGCAACAGACAGGGTCAGAACCGCAAGCAGGGCCAGCAGGGTGGCCCGCAGACCGCGGGCTCCCGTGCCCAGGATATCCGGGATCATGAGTCCACGAACACGCCCGGAATACTGGCCGGGGGTGCGCCCATCCAGTCAGGCACCGGCAGCCCCTTGTCCCGCAGGAAGTCGGGGTTGAACAGCTTGGACTGGTACCGCGTGCCGTAGTCGCACAGGATGGTCACGATGGTGTGGCCCGGGCCCAGTTCACGAGCCATCCGAACGGCGCCGGCGATGTTAATCCCGGAGGAACCGCCCATGCACAGGCCTTCGTCCTTGAGCAGGTCAAAGACATATGGCAGCGCCTCTTGATCACTGATCTGGTACAGCATGTCGGGCGTGAACCCGTCGAGATTGGCGGTGATCCGCCCCTGCCCGATGCCTTCGGTGATCGACCCGCCCTCGGGTTTGGCCTCCCCATCCTTGTAGAGGCTGTAAACACCGGACCCCAATGGGTCGGCCAGGGCGATCTTCACGCCTTTGGGCTGCAACGCCATGCCGACGCCTGCCAGCGTTCCGCCGGAACCAACCGCGGCTACAAACCCATCTACCTTGCCGCCGGTCTGTTCCCAGATCTCCGGTCCAGTGGTTTCAATATGCGCCTGCCGGTTGGCCACATTGTCAAACTGGTTTGCCCAAATCGCGCCATTGGGTGCACTGCGAGCAATTTCCTGCGCCAGACGGTCGGAGTACCGCACATAGTTGTTGGGGTTTTTATATGGCGCCGCTGGCACCTGCACCAATTCCGCCCCGGCCAGGCGGAGCATGTCTTTTTTCTCCTGGCTCTGAGTTTCCGGGATCACAATCACAGTCTTGAACCCCATGGACGCGCCGACCAGCGCCAACCCGATGCCGGTATTGCCAGCCGTGCCTTCGACGATGGTGCCGCCAGGCTTTAGATCACCGCGCGCAATGGCGTCACGGATAATGAAGAGCGCCGCACGGTCCTTGACCGATTGGCCCGGGTTCATGAATTCCGCCTTGCCAAGAATTTCACAGCCAGTTTCTTCGCTCGCCCGGCGCAGCCGGATAAGCGGGGTATGCCCGACTGCGTCGGCCAGATCGCGTGCTAAGCGCATGATGTCTCCATTACCTTCTTGAAAACAGGTGTAGCCCCGCCCCAGCGCGACCTCAAGCCATGGCGCGCAGACGGTCGCGGTGCCGGGCCAGCCACAACCCCAGCGCGATCAGTGGCAGGATGTTGAACCGCTGGCTGTCGATCCCGTCCATCAGCGCGTAAAAGCTGAAGATTTCGCGCCTTATGTCTTCGCCTTCACTATCCACGCCGCTCGCATCCACAAGCCGGGTCAGATCGGTCAGCCCGACAAAGAGGTTCAACCGATCCGACAACGCGCCAGGGCTGCCATGGGTCGGACCCAACGCTTCCAGGTGATGCAGGGTCAGCCCCGCTTCCTCCATCGCTTCGCGATGCGCAGTTTGCTCAGGCGTTTCGCCGGGATCGACAAGCCCCGCCACCGGTTCCCAAACCCAGGGCGAATTCGATCCACCCATATAGATCGGTGCGCGAAACTGTTGGACCAGCAGCACCTCATCCCGGACCGGGTCATAAGGCAGAACGGCAGAGGCTTCTCCCAAAAGGAACCCTCCGCGGTTCACCACCGGGCTCATCGTGCCGTCCTGTTTGCGAAAGCGCAGATCCATCTCGCGCGCCGCAAAGAAGTTCATATACGGCCGGTGCAGGGTTTCGACTTGCACGTCACGGACCGGGTCATGATCAGGGTTGGCCGGTTCGCCCTGCGCCTTGACCCAAAGCTCTGCCCGCATGCGGGCTGGCATCAACCGGTTCGCCATCTCTTCCACTGGGAAGCGGGTGTGATGGGCCATGATCTCCCCTGCCATCTGGATCAGAAGGTCGCAGGCAGGTTCTGTTTCGGTAAACGTGCTTCCGGCTGCGTTTGGATGCGTGGCAAATCCATGCTCCGCCCCCTCAGTCAAACCCATGCCAAACACAGCGAGGTAGTAGCGAAGCCGATCCACAGCCTCCAACCCGGCGTCACGCAGGACCAATCCGCTTGCCATTTGGCCCGGCGCAACGACCGGCACGGCATGCCCGTCCCCATCCACCGTCACCAGCGCATGGTCCGGTAACGCATACGCAACAAATGCGTCGGGGGCACATCTCGTGACCTCTGCGGCCAGGGCTTTATGGCCCAGCGCCCCGCACAAAAACAAATTCATGAAATTAGTCTTCCGGTTCCGGTCTCAACGGAACCGTTTTGCCGCGTACTCCCCCGCAAGACCAGTCAGAACCCCACCAATCAGCAACGTAACGATGATATTCTGCACGAAAATCATTGACGCGTAGTCAAAACCAAGTTTGAAAATGGCCATCACGCCTTCGAACGGGTCATCATATCGGCGGTCCATTGCGCGCAAAAACATCTCATATGCGCCGTAGATGCACAGGCACCAGAACATCATGGCCATCATGCCCGTCATACCATTGGTGATCCCGGGGATCAGCCCGCGCCCAGCGCGCTTGCCCACAACCATCCAGCCCATCACCGCGCCCACAGCCATGTTCACATAGGTGAATATGCCGAAATCGGTGCCTTCAGGCATCAGCGGCATGACCTGCCCCGATACAATGAACGCCAATATTGCCAGCGCGACAGCGCTGAAGAGCCGCGCGGCTGTAGGCATCAGGCAGGTCTCCGCACAGTGACCTGCGTGACGTCCACATTGCCAGTGACGAACGCAGCCGCACAGGAGGTAAGGTAGAAGTTCCACATCCGGCGGAACCGTTCGTCAAACCCCATCGCGGCGACCTGGTCCCACTTGGCGTTGAAGGTGTCATGCCAGCGGCGCAGGGTCGGATCGTAGCTGGCCCCAAACTCCTTAGATCCCACAAAGCCCAACCCTGCCGCACTGACCTGTTCCCGCAGTACTGACGGGCTGGGCAACATGCCGCCGGGGAAGATGTATTTCTGGATGAAATCCACGCTGCGGCGGTAAACATCCCACCGGCGGTCAGCTACGGTGATGATCTGCAGGGTGGCATTCTTGCCAGGCTTCAGACGTTCATGCAGAGTTTTGAAATAGACCGGCCAGTATTTTTCGCCCACGGCTTCGAACATCTCTATGCTGGCGATGCCATCATAGGTTCCGCGTTCGTCGCGGTAATCCTGCAGCTTAAACTCTACCAGATCGGAAAGACCCGCCTTTTCAATACGTTCCTGTGCGTACTTGAATTGCTCCTTGCTGATGGTCAACCCGGTCACCTTCAGCCCGCGTTCTTTTGCGGCGTATTCGGCAAACCCACCCCAGCCACAGCCAATTTCCAGCACGTGGTCACCCGGCTTCACGTCCGTCTGGTCAACCATGGCGGCGTACTTCGCGGTTTGCGCGGCTTCCATACTTTCCTGCCCGGTTTCAAACAGTGCGCTCGAATAGGTCATCGTTTCATCCAGCCACAGGCTGTAGAAGTCATTGCCCAGGTCATAGTGATAGGAGATGTTCTTTTTTGCCTGCGCACGGTTGTTGCGCTGCAGCCAGAACCGGAACCGTTCAATGGCCCGTACGATGGCTTGGCCGGGGACACTGTCGTAAATCGTGTCCTCATCCATATGCACGAGATCCATCAAAGCCTGCAGATCCGGCGTGCTCCACCATCCATCGAGGTAGGCGTCGCAAAATCCCAGTTCCCCCTCGCGGATCAGGCGGGCGAAACAGTCGTTGTTGTGGATCGCAATTTCTGCTGCCGGTCCGGGCTTGGCGCCCTGTGCGCGAAAAATACGGCCGTCTGACAGCACCACGTCCAGGCGCCCGTGGTCCATGCGGTTGGCCATGGCAAAGGCCTGTGAAAAGTACCGTGGCAGATTCTTCTGCCCGCCGGTTGACGTCAGGATCATAGGCTTCCCCTGATTTTCTTTTTTGACAGGCTAGGTTGGGAAACGCGAACAGGCAAGCGTCACGCGTCTTGCGTTTCCATTCTGTGGCTTTCGTAAGCCGAAAGCGCCGCGCGCCGCCCTGCATCCAAAGCGACGACCGGCCCAGGATAAGGTTTGGCGGGAGTTAGGCCCCAGCTTTTCGGCACGGCATCAAAATAGCTCAGCGCCGTGTCGGACGGGTTGCGTTGCCCTTCGGCCAGCCAGCGGCGGATGTAGGTGCTGTGCGGGTCAAACTTTTCCGCCTGCGACACCGGATTGAACACCCGGAAATAGGGTGCTGCATCCGGGCCACAGCCCGCCACCCATTGCCAGCCCATCGCATTCGATGCGGCGTCCCAGTCGGCCAGTTTGTCGGCGAACCAGTCCATGCCGATCTTCCAATGCACCATTAGGTGCTTGGTTAGATAGCTGGCGACCACCATGCGCACGCGGTTGTGCATCTTGCCGGTCACATACAACTCCCGCAGCCCAGCATCGACCAACGGGATACCCGTGCGCGCAGTTTTCCACGCGATCACGTTGGCGCTGCCTTCATCGGTGGACCAAGGGAACCCGTCCCATTCTGGCCGCCAGTTTCGATCCAGAATTTCTGGTGTGTGATACATCAGATGGTAGGCAAATTCGCGCCAGACGACCTCTTTCATGAAATGTTCGGCCCCTGGCGCGCCAGCTTCCCGCGCCTGCAGGCCAGCATGCCACATCTGATGCGGCGTGATCTCTCCATATGTCAGGTTTTCCGACAGGCCCGAGGTCGCATCCACACCCGGCATATCCCGCCGGTCATTGTAGGTCCCGATTGCCTCGTCCACGAACCAATCCAGACGGTCGCGCGCGGCGTCTTCGCCCACGCGCTGGTGCGGCTCCATCACCGCCTCTCCCCGGCGCATGGCGGCGCCCATCTGCCAATCGGCAAGGTCGTCGCTGGCAGGCCAGCTCTCCGGGGCCGGGATTTGGCCCGGCGCAGGCAGCGGCATGTCAACCTCACGGTCGCGCACCGTTTTCCACATTGGTGAATAGACTTTGTAAAACCCGCCCTGCTTGGTGGCCACATCCCAGGGTTCGAACAACAAATGCCCGCCGAAGGACCGCGCATCCAAGCCGTCGTCCCTCAAAGCCGTCTTAACCGCACTGTCTCGTGCAACCGAGGCGGGGTCATAGGCCCGCGACCACCAAACGGCCGTCGCGCCAGTATCTGCCATCAACTGGCGCAGAACATCCAATGCGCGTCCGCGCCGCAGGATCAACCGGCTGCCAGTATCGCTCAGGCTCCGCCCAAACCGGTGTATCCCAAGACCCAGCCGCCATTTGGCCGCCGCGCCCACGGCTTCGGTCTCCGGGTCGAGGATAAACACCGGGATGACGGGCCGGCCCGCAGCACAGGCCGCGCTTAACGCTGCATGGTCCCCCAACCGCAGATCGCGCCTAAACCACAGCAGGATGGGAGAATTGGACATGTCGCACCTCTTTCGTCAGGGTACGTCCGCCGGTGCGTCTCGGATCACAAAACCGCGTCGAGCGCGCCCATCAATTGATCGATTTCCGCGGGCGAGGTGTAATGCACAAAGCTCATCCGCATCACGCCCTGATCCAGCGGCACGCCCAGCGCCTCCAACGGACGCACGGCGTAGAAATCCCCGCCCCCTGCCATAACGCCATGCGGGGCGAGTTCCGCCGCGACCGCTTCGGCATTACGGTTCAGCGCGACGGCCACGGTTGGTGCGCGTTTGGCCGCCTCTGAAGGGCCGATCAGGCGCAGATCGTTGCGGTCCTTCAGTGCGTCCAGCAAGGGTTGCAGCAGTGCAATCTCATGATTGCGCATCAGGTCATGGACAAACCCGCTCCGTGCTGCTGCATTGCCCGCGGGCCCGCCATGATGGTCGCACAGCGCATCAAAATAATCCGCCATCCCGGCCGATGCCGCAACCTGCGCATGGTCTGGCCCGGCGGGGGTGAACCGCTGATAAAGGTTACCCGCGTTGAAATAATGCGCCTGGTTCGGCAGTAACTCCCCCAGCTTGCGCCGGATGACCATCAGCCCCTGATGCGCACCATAGGTCTTGTAGGACGAAAACATGTAGATATCCGGCCCGAGCTGCCCCACGTCCGGCAGGCCATGCGGCGCATAAGACACGCCATCCACACAGACAAACGCGCCTGCGGCGTGCGCGATGCCAGTGATCTTGCTCACCTGGTTGATCTCACCCACCACATTGGAGCAATGCGGGAAGCAGACCAGCCGCACACGGTCATCCAGAAGGTTTTCCAGATCCGCCGGATCCAGATGACCGGTGACCGGGTCAATCTGCCATTCTCGCACCTCGATCCCATGGTCGGCCAGCCGCCGCCACGCGCCGGTATTGGCCTCGTGATCCTGGTTGGTGACCACGATCGCCTCACCCGGCTGCAACCATTCGCGCACCGCCTGGGCCAACACATAAACGTTTTGCGTTGTCGACGGCCCAAAGCTCAGCTCATCAGTCTCAACCCCCAGCATCGCAGCAAGACGGCTGCGTGCTTCGTCCATCTCCTCCCCACCAAGGCGTGACGCCTCGTAGGGTGCATACGGCTGCACCCTGCGTTCGGTGTAAAATCGCGTCAGCCGGTCAATCACCTGCTGGCAGGTATAGGACCCACCCGCGTTTTCAAAGAAAGCTTGCCCCTGCAGGGATGGCTGCTGAAACGCCGGAAACTGGGCGCGTACAAAGTCGAGATCGAGTGTCATGACTGCGAGCCTTGCGGCGAAACCGGGTCAGGGTCAAGCACATGATCCACAAGCCACCGGCCCAACAGCCGGGAGTGAATGATTTAACGCTTCTCGCTCATCAAACCGCGCATGATCGCCCAGCACATCAGCAGCAGCACTGCAAGGCCCATGTTCACCTCAGACAGGACCTTGACCCCGCCATCCAGCTCGCGCACCACCGACACCAGCGCCACTTCGGTCATGGTGCCCACAGGAATGCCAAACAACAGATTCAAACCCGCATTTGCCTGTGTCGCGCCATAGCCCAGTGAGGTGGCTAGCCCAAACAGTGTGGCAAACACCGCCAGCGTGTCGATGATATGGCCGGTCCAGCCCCAGACGCGTTCGCCAAAAATCGGGTAAAACGCAGACCGGATCGTCAGCGGCAGGCCCTTGTTATAGGCGAACAGGGCCAAAGCCAGAGCCACAACCGCATAAATCGCCCAAGGTTGCAGCCCCCAGTGATAGATTGTCGCCGCCATACCCATCCGCACAGCGCCTTCGGCGTCTCCAGCCGCTCCGTCCAGCGGTGCCCAGTCAGTGCGCATGCCACCTTCGCCCACGGCTGTCCCGCCAAAGGAGGACGCATAATAGCTCATAGGCTCGGACACGCCGTAGAACAACAGGCCAATGCCCATGCACGCCGCAAACAGCATCGCGAACCAGCCGGGATAGCCATAAGCGGGTTTGGCCTCTGCCCCGCCCAGCCTTACCCCGCCCCACGGGCTGACGATGAGGAACAGGCAGAAAATCACGAAAATGTTGCCTACGCTCAGAAAGAACCAGTCAAAGTTTGATGTCAGCCAAGGCCTTAGCGCACCGAACAGGCTTCGGCCTGCTCCGGCAAGGCCAGGGCGAAGAACACGAACAGGATGATAGACAGGCCGGAAATGACAAAAACCGGGTTGTGGATGTCCAGCCCGGCATATGGCTGCCCATCACCACCAGATCCACTGGAACCATGATCTTGGAAAACAAGGGGTAAGTCCCTCCCTGACCGGCACGCCGATCGCCCGTCCCGGACCAGATCGATCATCGGCGCGCAGGTTGGAATCGGATCACAGACATCCGATTTCCCAAATGTAAATGAAGGGGGAAGTTTTGCGACCCTTGGGCGACAATTGTATGAACCGGGCCGACATTTGCCGGACCGGCTTTGCATAAAAGCGCCTCGGATCAGGCGTTCACGTCTACAACGACGCGCCCTTTGACCTGACCTTTCAGGATGTCCGCGCCAAGACCCGGCAGGTCGCTCAGCGTGGCGGACTGGATCATCGCCTCCAGCTTATCCATCGGCAGATCCTTGGCGATGCGGCCCCAGGCACGCACGCGGTTGTCATAAGGCTGCATCACGCTGTCTATGCCCAGCAGGTTCACACCGCGCAGCAGGAACGGGATCACCGTAGCAGGTAGCGCCGCACCGCCCGCCAAACCCACAGCCGCCACAGAAGCGCCGTATTGCATCTGGCCCAGCACCCGGCCCAGCATCGCGCCGCCCACGGCATCCACGCAACCGCCCCAGGATTCGCCTTCCAGCGGCCGTTTGACAGTTTCGTTGATCTCTTCCCGCGCCACGATCTGGGTGGCACCCAGGCTGCGCAGGTACTCTTCGGTCTCGGGCCGCCCGGTAACAGCCGCCACCTGGTGACCCAGATTGGCCAGGATCGCCGTCGCAACCGAGCCAACGCCGCCCGCAGCACCGGTCACCAGCACCGGACCGTCCTTGATGCCGTTATCTTCCAGCGCCATAACCGCCAGCATGGAGGTGAACCCGGCGGTACCCACGGCCATCGCATGCCTAGCGCTCAGACCGTCAGGCAGGGGCACCAGCCAGTCAGCCTTGACCCGGGCCTTTTGCGCATAGCCGCCCCAATGTACCTCACCCACGCGCCAGCCGGTCAGAACCACCTTGTCACCAGGCGCATAGCGGTCATCCTCAGATGCCTCCACAGTCCCGGCAAAATCGATGCCCGGCACATGCGGATAATTACGCACCAGCCCGCCGCCTGGTCCAATGCACAGCCCGTCTTTGTAGTTGACGGTGGAATACTCCACCGCCACGGTCACATCGCCCGCGGGCAACTGATCTTCGCTGATCTGCTGCACCCCTGCGGAAGTCTTCCCAGTCTCTTCGTCTTTTTCGACAATCAACGCGTTGAACATGTCATTCCCTCTGCTTTTTCTGTTTTCAAATACCTCTGGGGGCTGCCCGGCACGGGCCGTGGCGGCAGCGCCCCCTACCCCTGTCAATTCCAGAACCCGGCCTGGACGGTGGCCGCGCGCTCTCCATCATCGGTTTCCACCCGCAGCCGCGTGCCGACGCCCCAATGGGTGATCCGCACCATGCCGATGGCGACATTGATGTTGAAATCCGGCGACCAGGCGGCAGACGTGATTTGCCCCAAGCGCACGTCCCCGGCATAAAGCCCCCAGGGCCGATCGCAGGGTCCAACCGGGTCGCCCTCTATGGCCAGCGGCCTTATCTGTTGAACCGGGCCTTCCTTGGCCACCCGCAGCAGCGCATCCCGGCCGATACAGCCGATGGCAGTCTGCGTGTCACAGAACCGGCCCAGCCCACATTCATGAGGAGTGTTATCGTCGGTCATATCGTTGCCATAGCTCAACAGCCCGCTTTCGATCCGTTCGATCAGGTTTGGGCAACCTGCACGCACATTCAAATCAGCCCCGGCCTGAAACAAAAGATTCCACAACGGCATCCCGATATCGGTGCCATCGACATAAATCTCGAACCCACCCTGTTTGGAGTAACCCGACCGGGCAATCGCCAGATCCCGGCCTTCAAACTGAAACAGGTCGAAACGGAAGAACCGGATATCACGCACCCGCTCACCAAAGACCCGTTCCATAAGGTCTTCGGCCTTGGGACCCTGTACGGCCAAAGGTGACACATCTGGTTCATCCACCAGAACATCCAGTCGATAGCCATTGGCAATGCCCTTGACCCACAGCAGCAGGTCGCTGTCGGCGATCGAGATCCAGAACCGGTCTTCCGACAGTTTCACCGCCACGGGGTCGTTCAGCATGCCCCCGGTCTCGTCGACGATTGGGATGTACAGACACTGCCCCGGCAGCATACCCCGCAGATCACGTGGCGTGAGCATCTGCATCAAGCGGCCCGCATCCGGGCCGCGCAATTCCACCTGCCGTTCACAGGACACATCCCAGACCTGCACATGCTGTTTCAGATGGTGGTAATCCGCCTCCACACTGTCGAACACCGTTGGCAACAGCATGCGGTTGTAAACTGTGTAGGCTTTGACACCCGCTGCTTCGACCCCTTGCGAAAAAGGGGTTCGACGCAGTCTGCGGGATGGAGAAATCAGCGTCATCAGGCGTCCTCCGGCATCAGGAACAGGTCAGATATAGGGGCCCCAGACCCAGAGGCGGTGAGCATCTCATACGTCTGGCCACGATGGTGGGTCTGGTTGTCGCAAAAACGCGCAAACAGCAGGCTCATGGGCTCGTCCATCTCCGCCCAAGCGTGCCCGAAATCGAACCGGAGAATGCGTGGCGAGGCTCGGGGCTTTTCACCGAATGCAAAACATCAATAAATTCCGTCAACCGCCTGATTTGCCGCGCATTACAGCGTACCATCACCTTGCAATATTGAGTAGAGATCATGTGCGTCCGGGACCAGTCCAGTGGATCGGGATGATGTCGGCAGATTTGCCTTCGAAATCCCAGACCCATCCATAGTCCATGACTTTCGACTTGAGCCCGACAGCTGGGTAAATGGTCGGCCCCATCCAGTACTGGGTGTTTTCCATCGACACCGGTACTTCGGGATCTTTTCCGGGGATCATCTCGATCTCCCCCCGGATCTTGCGCCCGACGATAATCTTGCGCCGGCGTCCATCCCGTTCGATCACCACCTTTTCGCGCTCTGCACCAAGGATTTCGGCCACCAGGAAATTGAAGACGCCGGTGTTGCCCCCTGCAGTCCCCGACAGGATTTCTAGCAGGCCATTGTACGCCTTACCGCTGGCCTGATCGTCCACATAGGCCGCGACACGCCAGCCGCCTTCAGCCATGCGCCCGGGAATGTCGATCAACAGCGCACAGTTCAGACCCGATAGGCTTTCCCCTTCGAAGTGACCTTCGTCGATCTGCAACGCAAACCAGGTTTGACAGTAGCCATAGGTCGGAGGGTGCTTGCCTAAAGAAATACCACAGGGGCAGACCACCTCGCACGAGCAATTCATGAACAGCTCGCCTTTGATCTCCCAGTTGGTCGGACGCATCGTGCGCCGCCGGGGGTTCTCCATTCGGCTGTCAATCCGCTGACTGACCGGAAGACGGTCTGCGTCTGGACGTTTTCTCATCGCCATGTTCTATCCTCCCATGACCAGGGGCGCTCCAATCACCACCAAACCGGCTAGGATCAGGGCAAAACCCATTGGTTTCGTGACATAATGTCCAATTTGTGGCAGTTTCTCCAGCACCATGAACAGCGTGGCCAGCCCCATCCACAACAGGCTCATCACACCGCCGACAAAGCCCAACACCATAAAGCCCCAGCAGCAGCCGACGCAGAACGCGCCCAGCCCCAGCCCCATGCGTATCCCGCCGCCAAAACCGGTTCTCCACTGCCCCAGGAAATAGCCCATCGGACTGTGACAGACGCCGTGGCAGACCTCCTTGGCGCGGGTGAACTGGAACGCCCCTACGACGATCAACAGGCCGCCTGACACAATTGGGCTCTGGGCAATGCCCAGCATGTCAATGACCCCGGCAAACAGTAGGGCCAACTGGACACCCGCGATCAGAGCGGCGAATGCGACCCAGACGATGAAATAGCCTGCCAGCACGCCCAGCCACCCGGCCCGCGTGCCATCCGCGCTGACCATCAGGTCTTCGTAGCTGCGCAGGGTCGGCACCAGGGTCGGCAGCATCATCGCGGCCATCATCACCGCCCACATCACAAAAAGCGGGCCAAAATTCGCCATCGGCATGTACATGTCCATACGCGGATCCATCGCCGCCATACGCTGGCCCATCGGGCCCGGGCGACCGATCAGGTCCAAATCCATGTTCATGGCCATGGAATACATCACCCACCACGCCGCGAGGATCCCGGCAAAAAAGCCAAGCCACAGCGCGCTTCGAATCCAATCATTGATTTGCATGGTCTGTCCGAATCCTTCCTTGCAGTTTAAATGTCAGACTTTTAAATGTCAGACAAATGAAAATTGATCCCTCCAGCCCCGCCGACCTGTCGGTCCAGATCGCAGATGCGATCCGCGATGCCATCGTTTCCGGTGATCTGATCGTCGACGAACGTTTGCCCAGCGAACCTGAACTGGCCGACCAGTTCAACGTCTCCCGCCCCACCGTTCGCGAGGCGCTGAAACGGCTGGGCGCGCAATCTCTGATCCGGACCCAGCGCGGTGCAACCGGCGGCGCGTTTGTGAACCGGCTGAGTTACACGGACGCCTATGACCAGCAGGTGACCACCGCGACCCTGCTTCTGTCGATGAACGCGGTCAGCTTTGAAACCGCTTGCGAGGCGCGTTATGCGCTGGAACGGGCCTGCGCGCCGCTGTCGGCCCAGCGCAGCACCTCTGACCATATCGCCACCATGCGCACAGAGATTTTCCGACAGGGTCAGCCCGGCCTGACGGATGAGGCGTTCTGTGCCTCAGACGTGGCCTTTCACCGGGCGCTGGTGGATGGCGCGGGCAACCCGGTGCTCTCCTACCAACTGGCCGGCGCGGTGGAGGCGATGCAGCCGCTGATGAACATGATCACCTTCACTGCGCGGTCGCGCGAGGCGATCATCGCGCTGCACACCACCATTGCCGACGCAATCGAGGCGGGAGATGGCCCTGCCACGGTGGATGGGCTGAACGCGTTGGAAACCGAAACTCTGAAGCTGGCCAAAAGCGTGTTTGACGCAAAGACCCGAAAAAAGCCAGAAGCCGGTTGATCCAGCGGCCAAAATTGTGTCCGTGATCAGGAAAAACTTCAACGCTTGCCACTTAAACCGAACGCAGGTTTGCACGCGTTCGTTTCTTTCGGCCATGCCTAAATACATATCCACGAACACACCTGTATGGAGGCCTGCCCGCTGGTTTGACGGACAGGCGCCGAGCCGCTTCACTTCGGCCGCGTCGAGGCGGTCCTTTCCCTTTGTATTACCGGCACTTTCAGTGTTTGTTCTGTCCCAGAACCCATTATGAGTGCCGCATTGTCTGTCCCGCCTTCCTTTTTCTGGCTCCGGCTTGCGGTCCTGATCGGGGCCGGTGTTGCCGTGGCCCTACAGATCGGCAAAGTGCCCGCGGCGCTTCCTTTCGTGAAGGAAGACCTATCGCTGTCGCTGGTCCAGACCGGGTGGGTCGTGTCGATCTTCGCGCTGGTGGCGGCCGGGTTTGCTGCTTTCATCGGCGCACTGGCTGACCGGATCGGACATTTGCGCGCAGCACTCTGCGGCATGCTGGTCACGGCCACGGCGGCGCTGCTGGGTAGTCAGGCGCAGGATGGCAAGATGTTGTTGACCCTGCGCGTGATCGAAGGGTTTGGATACCTTCTGACCTCCACCTCCATCCCCACGCTGATCCTGCGCTTTGCACCCGAAAATCGCCGCGCACAATCGCTGGCACTGTGGGGGCTGTTCGTGCCGATTGGGTCCTTTGCGATGATGATCATATCAGGACCGCTGCTGGAGTTCTGGGACTGGCGCGTGCTTTGGCTCGTCACCGCGCTGATGATCGGAGCCGCCTGCCTGCCGGTCTGGTCCGTGGGACGGCACGTACCGCCTGGCAAGGGGCCTGCCGCCCCTGCCCCGCAACGCATCCTGCGCGCATCGCTGCGACCCGCGCCCCTACTTGGGGCGATGACATTTGCCGTTTATGCCAGCAACTATTTCATTGTCACCGGCTTCCTGCCGCTGACATTGGTGGGGGACAACGGGGCGTCACCCTTACTTGCGGCCAGCCTTGGGGCCATCGTGATCGCCTCCAATGCACTGGGCATTCTGGCCGGAGGCTGGCTGTTGGGCCGGGATGCGCGTCCCTCCAAGCTGATCACGGTTGGCGGATGCGTCATGGTCCTGTGCGGCGCAGTGGTTTTTGCCACCGGCCTGCCCGTGCCAGTGCGCGTGACGGCGGCCTTTGTGATGATCTGCTTTGGCGGGCTGGTGCCCAGCAGTCTCTTTGCAGCAATCCCGAGGCTGGCGGGCGACCCATCGGCCGTTTCGACGATGAGCGGGCTACTGGCGCAAGGCTCTGGCATGGGCCAGCTAATTGGCCCACCGCTGGCCGCGGCACTTGTGACGGCCACGGGTGTCTGGTGGTCGGCAACCCCCGTGATCATGATCCTGGCCCTGTTCACGGCGGGCCTTGGACTGGTCCTGCGCCGCTACACCTGACCGCGAAAGGCTCTGGTCAACCGAAACCGGGGTTTCCAGAATTTCAAAATGCCTCGCGGATCGACGCAGGCTGAGGGCTGCCGCTGCCTTGGCCTGCAGCTTCTTGCGAGCTGCCCTAAAAACATCGCCTTTCTGCAGGTCAGGAAACCCGTCCGACATGAAAACGACCAAGTTTGTTTCCGTATCGTCGGTGCCAAGGGCTTCAAAAACATCAATGGCCTTGTCCAACCCATCATCGAAATTGGTGCCACCATTGGGACCGGCATTGCCGATATCCGAGAGCGCGCTTGCAAAGTAACCCCCTTCACCCAGCGAGCACGTGCCAACAACTTTTGCGGATCCCGACATATCGATGATCGAAAACGTGACTTCGTCCGGGCTATATCCGGCCGCGCCATAGGCGTTGCACAGGGTCTACGCAGCGATCAATTCCGCTTCGAGGATTGTTTCGTTGGGGCCATTTCCATCAATATCTGACCCGGAAACATGGCGCGTAGACGCCGAGTTATCAATTACAATCGCGACGTTTATCGGCAGCGGCAGGTCTGAGCCATTTACGGCCGCAGACAGCTCAAACTCCTCGCGTGCGACGCCAACATTGTCCTGGGTGCCCAACTTGGAGTCACGCTCCACAGAGGTTGGATTGGTAGAATCTGGGTCAAAAACAACGTTCGAAGATACCTGTTCGTCCGTGGTGCCGTTCATGTCTACCATGACCGTCTCCTGCATATCGCTGCCTGGGCATTGATGCCGGACTGTAACCATTGTGATCAAAAGGGCGCCAAATCTCGGAGTGCCAAGTCTGCTCCAATTTCTTCCTTTTCAACCGGAATTTACACGTGACAGCACAGTGCGCGGCCGAGGACTATTGCCCCAAATAGCGAAACATTGAGGCCGCTTTGGGACCAAATACGCAAAATACGGGGGCTTTGAGCGGCGGATCAAATTGAGTCAATCCTGCTGTTGCAACGATTGCAAAGCCTGAATGGCGCCCTTATGTGTATGTTGTCTTTCGGGACTATGGACATAAACGCGCTCGTAATAAGCGGATCGGACCCGGGGGCGGTACCCGGCGGCTCCACCAAAATCCTTCATTTGGGGATCATGGGGCCGAAACAGGATCGACGAACGTCTAAAGGGGTTAGCTTTGTCTCGGCGGGGTGCCACCGTATCGGCCCGAACAGTACAATTGCAAATGACAATCGTGCTCCGGTAGCAGTCGCTGCGTAAGCAGTGCCTAACACCGAAATCTAAGCCCTTGCGCCTAGCCGCGTAAGGCGGGGTTCGCAGGCACCTGGCAACAGAAGCCTGCACTTCATCTCCTGACCGATGCCAGATCTTCGCCCAGCTTACGCGCGTGTTGCAGATATTGAGCTCGCAGCTCCGTTGGCGTGGCTCCATGCAGATCATGCATGATGCCCAGCCAGGTATCTTTTACACCGCAAAAGCCCCATACACCCCGGCAAAGCTGCTGGCGCAGTGCCGTCTCTGCTCCACCGTCGGCAAAGCCCTGCGGGCTGTCCGCTGTGGTGGCCAGCATCCGCACAGACTTGCCCGCCAATGCCAGCGGGTGCGTGACCTCATCACTCCATGCCCAGTTCACTCGCAGCGTGCGGTCGAACCAGCCTTTCAGAACCGCAGGCACTGACCACCACCAGACCGGAAAGACAAATACCAGCGCCTGCGCGGCCTCAACCCGTGCCATATGTGCCTCTATGTCCTCTGGTGGGTCTTCACCCATGAACTGGCCCATATCCTGCGGCTGCATGACCGGCTGAAACCCCTCTGCCCCAAGATTGCAAAGGTCCACCTGACCACCTGCAGCCTGCACCCCAGCGCCCACCGCGTCCGCCAGTGCCGTGCAGAAAGACCCGCGCACCGGATGCGCCACCACAATCAAGGCACGCATGACACACGCCGGCTGGACAGCCCCAGACCGTCCTCGCACCCTGCATGTATGGGGCCAAATTCGACCGCACCATTGGGCATCAGCCCAGGATTTTCGTCTATCCTGCTACGCAAGGCGCATGCCATAGCTGCACGATATGAAATCACTTTTCCCCAACCCCTGTGCCTGACCAGACCTCCAATTTGGCCGATCATCTCTGCATCAATGCGGACCTTCACAACGACCCATACCTCATACTTGGGGTCATTCGCCATGCGTATACCATTCATGCCAGGCGGGTTACATGCCTGGCTGAGCGGCCCTGTGTCGTCTCTGCCATAACGACCGCAAGCGAAGCCGGGAGCTGATCGCCCGCTCACGAACTGGCGACCAAAAGGCCAGAAGCCCAAAGACGACAGGGCTGATGGCGCTTTTAGTTGACCCGTCGCACCATTGCCGCGATGACCATGATCAACTCGCCATCGGCGTAACACTCTATGATGCGCTTTACCGATGGGCCCGCGACAGGCATAGAGAAGGCCACGACTGGCAGGCGGATCGCACATAATGACCCCAAGCTTTCCCGAGATGATCCGCGTCTTCGGACGGATCGGCTTGCTCAGCTTCGGAGGGCCTGCCGCACAGATCGCCTTGATGCACCGGGAATTGGTGGAGGACCGGCCTTGGCTGGACGAAGATACTTATCTCCGCGCCCTTTCTCTTTGCATGCTGCTGCCCGGACCCGAAGCGATGCAACTGGCCACCTATGCTGGCTGGCGCCTGCGCGGGGTGTCCGGCGGGCTGCTGGCCGGGGCGCTGTTCGTGCTGCCGGGCGCGGCGGTGATCGCGGCGCTGGTGGGACTCTACGCGGCCTATGGCGCCCTGCCACTGGTGCAGGCGGCCTTTCTGGGCGTAAAGGCGGCGGTGATTGTGATCGTGGTTCAGGCGCTGATCAAACTGATGCGCAAGGCACTGACGGGGACCAGTGCTTGGATTCTGGCCGTGCTGAGCTTTGTGGCGATCTTTGCCTTCAACCTCCCCTTCCCGGCCATCATCGCGCTCGCCGCGATTGCCGGAGCCGTGCTGATCGATATGCCCACAGCCACCACATCAGGGACGCAGTCTAAAACCACAGGCGCAAATCCCCTGCGAACACTGGCAGTATGGCTGCTTTTGTGGCTTGGCCCATTGGTGACGCTGTCGGTGATCGGCCCGAAACTACTGGCCGAGCTTGGCTGGTTCTTTGCCTGGCTGGCCGTGGTCACCTTTGGCGGGGCCTATGCCGTGCTGGCCTACATGACCCAAACCGTTGTCGAAACCCACGGTTGGATCAGCACCGCCCAAATGATCGACGCACTGGGTCTGGCGGAAACCACGCCTGGTCCACTGATCCTGGTGACCCAGTTTGTCGCCATGCTGACCGGTCAGATCCAGGGCGGTGCTTCGCTGGCGCTGGCGGCTGGTGCCGTTGCGTTGTGGGCAACGTTCATCCCCTGCTTCCTGTGGATCTTCCTGGCGGCACCATGGCTGGAACAGATAGCCGCCCGCCCCCGGCTGGGCGCTGCGATGAAGGGCATCTCCGCAGCCGTGGTTGGTGTGATCCTGAACCTGTCGGTCTGGTTCGCGCTGCATGTTCTGTTTGGCGCGGTAACGCCGTTGACGGATGGGATGGTTCGGCTCCCGGTCCCTGCGCTGGACACGCTCGATCTCTCGGCGCTCGCCCTGACGGTGATCGCGGCAGGGCTTATGGGCTGGCGCAAGCTGGGCATGATCCCTGCGCTCGCCACGCTTGCCCTGTGCGGTATGGCCCAGCATTTGCTGTGAACGCGACAGAAAATCCGTGACTTGCGGACAAATTATTAATGATGCGTCCTTCTACCAGGCAATATTGCCGTCCGCATCATGCACCACCGCATCTACGTCGATCTCCACCACCATGCCCGGTTGTGTCAGTCCGGCGGCTACCCCGGTCAGCACTGGCTCAATGCCCGCAAACGCCTCACCATGGGCCTTGATGAACCCGGCAGACGCTGCAAGATCCGGCATATAGGCCCGCACCCGACAGACATGTCGCATGTCCGCGCCGACATCCTTAAGGGCCTGTTCGATCCGCCCAAGGATATACCGCGTCTGCGCATAGGCGTCCCCCGGTGCATGCAGCTTACCCGACGGCTCAATCGCCGTGGTTCCGGCCACCCAGACAAAGGGACCCACCCGTTTGGCCCGGGAATAGCTGCCGATTTCTTCGAACCGGCCACCGCCGGATGCCTTGCGGATCATCTTATGCCCCCAACCGCGACCGGATCGCGTCTGCCGCGCGGTGCAGCGCAGCCTGTTCCTCTTCACTCAAACGCAAATCTTCCACCGAGATGAACCCACTGGCACCCAGATGGGCCGGCACGCCCAGTACCACGCCGCTCAATCCGTATTCGCCGTCCAGCATCACCGACACCGGCACCGGCCCGCTGCGCGCGCCGCGCAGGTGGTCCAGCAACTCCATTGTCGCATGCGCCGGGGCCAACGTGGCAGAGCCGGATTTCTTCAAGGCAACCACTTGCCCGCCGCCCATCACCGCATCCGTCACACAGGCCTCGATCTGCTCGGGCGTCAGGAAGGTCTGCAAACTGCGCCCCCGGATCCGCGCCAAAGATGGGATCGGGGCCATTTCCTCACCATGGCTGCCCAGCGTAATCGCCTGCACATCCGCAGGGTTCACCCCGGCGGCCCGAGCCAATGCATGGCGGAACCGCGCGCTGTCCAATGTTCCGGCCATGCCCAGTACCCGTTCGCGCGGGAACCCGGTGGCGGTCAGCATTTCCACTGTCATTTCGTCCAGCGGGTTGGTCACAACAATGACTATGGCCTGCGGAGCCGCGCTGCGGATCGCCTCTGCCGCGGTGCGGATTACCCGCGCGTTTACGTCGATCAGATCGGCACGCGTCATCCCCGGTCCACGCGCCCGGCCTGCGGTGACAACCACCACATCCGCGCCCGCAACAAGGCTCAGGCTTTCCCCCCCCGAACACCGCGCCCGTGTGCCGGTGATGCCACTGGCATGGTTCAGGTCCAGCGCTGTGGCTGCCGCCAGCCCCGGCGCGATATCGATTAAAACCAGCTCATCCGCCAGATCAGCATTTGCCGCCAGATGCGCCACCGTAGCGCCCACACCACCTGAGCCGACAAAAGCGATTTTGGAATACCGCCGCAACGTCTTCGATCCTGCCCGGCTGGGCGCCACCCATTTCGGCGACCTCCGGTGCAAAACACGGCGCAGGGTTGTGGCCCCATCCGCCTGTACCACGGCGGGCTTTTCTAATGGTCCGTCCACCAACCGGATCCCGATCCGGGCGGCCGTTTCGCGCGCCACGTCGGTGACAATGTCACCGGGCAGCAGTTCAAAAACGATCCGGCCCCGTTGCCGGGCTTCCTCGATCAGATCGCTGCCAACAACCCGCGCCATCTACCGGCCCTCGCCCGTCATTCCGGACGCCCATCCACGGCTTCAATGGCTCGAACTGCAGCGTCGATCGCGGTCTTCACCGAATTCTCGCTGCCTGAGAAGAACAGCCGCCCAAACCGGCCCACGGCGCGCACCTCAACAATGTCGATCTCTGCCGCCTTCTCCGCCTCGTTCGTGGCGATGGAGATATAGGCTGCGGGGGCACATTCAACGATACCCAGCGTCTGACCCGGAACCAGAAGCGAGCCCTTGCGCCACTTGTTCAGCAACTGCGCCTGATACGGCTCCACCGAGGTGATCACCTGGGTCGAGGCGATCTGCGGCTTGATCCGGTCCGACATGCTGGCCCCAAGCTCTGCAAGGATGGCATCGCGCGCGATGCTCACCTCGGCATTCGACGGGGACCGAAGAATGAAAAAGCCGAACTCGCGTTCCACCAACTGGCTCGTCGCCTCAACACTGGATGCTTTCAGCGCCCGGTCGATCAATTGAAATACGCCATTGCCTGGCGCAAGTTCCCCGATCAAAACCGTATCCCCGCTGAGCGGGATGGATCCCTGCACCGTCGCGCCATTAAAGGCTGCAAACTTTGGTTGCAGATTGTCGATCTGCATCAACGCGCGGATGGTGATATCGCTCATTTTTGTCTCCGTATGGCGTCGTGTCCTGCCCTGTTCACTCATGACCCCCTGCCCCTTTGAGGGAGGGGTCAAGGTGAGGGGGCAGCCTCAGCCGTATTCCTCATAGATGTCGCGCCACGGGCGGTTCGCATAAGCCACCCGCTTGATGTTGATCAGGTGCAACGCGGTCACGTTGTCCGACGTGATCGAACCGGACCATGTGCCGGTCCCCAGCATGAAACTCGGCTCCAGGTCTGTGGCATAACCCGCACCGCCATGGATCGCCGGCACATTCACCAGAACCCGCCCGGTCGGCGCGCTTGCAAATTTCGCAACCACCTCCGGATCGTTGGAATGCACCACTGAGGAATGCCCCCACCCTTCGAACCGGGCAATCGAATGCGCCAGGTCGATACCATGGTCGCTGTCACGCGCTTCCATGAAACATAAAACCGGGTTCAGCTTTTCCGCCGTCAGCGGGCGATGCCAGCCGATCTCGCTTTCCTCACTGACCAGCACCTTGGTGCGGGGCGGTATCGAAAAGCCAGCCAGCTCTGCCAGAACCTCGGGCGCCTGGCCCACACGTTCGGGGTTCATCGCCTGACGCCCGGTGAAGATCACCTTGGCCAGACGGTCGGCCTCTGCCGGGGTACAAAAATAGGCGCCAGCCATCTTCAACGCCTGCCGCATGTCGCGGGCAATTTCCGGATCGGCGATCACCGCCTGCTCGGACACGCAAGCGGTGCCATAGTCAAAGCTTTTGGACGCAATGACCATCTCAGCCACTTCATCCAGTTCACCTGCCATGGATTTGTGCACGTAGCAGGGTACATTGCCCGCCCCGACCGCCAGCGTCGGCTTGCCGCTGGAATAGGCGGCCTTGACCATAGCAGGGCCGCCCGTCGCCATCACCACCGAAGTGCGGCGGTGTTTCATAAGTTCCGCCGTGCCCTGAATCGTGACCGCATCGAGGCACTGGATAAGCCCCTTGGGCGCGCCCATCTGATCAGCCACGCGGGACATGATGCGCACAACTTCATTGCCAATCTTCACCCCACGCGGATGCGGGGCGCAGACAATCGCGTTGCCCGCTTTGACTGCGCTCAAAACCTTGAAAATTATGGTCGAGGACGGGTTGGTCACCGGGATCAGCGCGGCCACCACGCCCATCGGCTCACCAAAGGCTGCGATCTTGGTCGCATCGTCACGCCAGAGACAACCAAGCGTGGTGATATCCCGTAACCAGTCCGCCGCGCCGCGCGCGTTCATCAGGTCCTTTATGCGCTTGTGTTCGGCATTGCCATAGCCGGTTTCCTCAACCGCCATCCGACCCAGCCGCGCGCATTCGGGTTCGATCGCGTCGGCCATGGCCTGCACGATGGCGTCCACATGCGCAGGATCGGTCCCGAGGAATTGCTTATAGGCCTCGAAGGCCTGTTCTGCACAGCGGCGGGCGGCGGCGATGGATTTCAGATCGGCATCCATTTAGCGACCTCCCGTGGCGATGCGGTCCATCGCGATGCGGGCCGTTTCGATATCAACCGCCTCGATCCCGATGGTGTCTAACTTACGGCCTGCTGCGGCCACATCTGCGCCCAGCACGGCCGAGGCCAGCGTGATCATCGCCCGCGTCACGGGCACCTCGACCCCGGCCAGACGCGCGGCAGAACATAGCGGGACGAGCGATCCGATAATCCCGTCGCGCAGCACCGCCTTGCTGATAGTCGCGTCCGGCACCGGGCGCGCACCAGCGCCTTTCAGCGCACCGGCATGGGTCAGCACCCATTCCTCATCCGACGGCAGCACCCGTTCCCCGAACCGCTGCGCCACGTCACGCCGTTCCTGTGCCAGTTGGTCGATCAAGCCGCGCTGCTCCGGCCCGATCAGGGCCGCGAAGGTCTGGTTTTCCGGCAAAGGCGTGCCCCCGGACGGCACGGGCACGGCGCCGGAGCCCAGCGCCGGACCGCTAATCAGCAATGCCGGAAATTCCACCAATGCCGAACCATCCGCAAAGCCAGAACTCAGCACATTCTGACACGGCGCCAGATTTGGCAGCAGCTTGGCCAACCCCTCCAGCACCGGCATCCGGCCCGACGGAAGCGTCGCCGCCGCCACTGGGGCCGCCGCAGACAGGTTCAAAACCGCACCCTGTGCCGCAATCCAATAAGGCAGACCCTGGCATTCCACGATGGTCACATCCGCTGATGCCCCGCCGATCCGCAGGAACCACGCAGTCTCCAACGCACCCAGCGATCGCCCCTGCGGCAGAACCAGAACTTGACCGTCGCTCAGATGATCGGCCAGCACCATCGCGTATGTGCGCTGCTTGTGCACCGGACCAGTGAGAAAGATCACCTCTGCGCCCTGCACTGCCCCATCAAGCTCTGCGGTCAGGCGCACGGAGGGCGCCTCGTCACGGTCAATCTGGTAGGAACCGACAGGGCCGTCGCCGCGCAAGGCAATTCCTGACGCCGCACGCATAGCCTCCAGTTCCGCGCCATAGGCCGAAAACAGGGTTGCCTCACAGCCTTCGGCTATGCAGAGAGCCGCGATCAGGCGGGCATCTGATCCGCCCCCCAAAACCGCGATGCGGCGATACTCCGGCACGGTGGCTGGCGGTTCAGACACCGAACGGCGACTGGCCGCATCAGCGAAGTCCGCGAAAGCGTTAGACATGAAAAGCCTCCCGTATCCCCAGGGGCACCCAAGAATTTTTCAACAATTCTTGGCAAAATTCTTTAAAAGAATTTTTCCCCCGCCGATGGCGCTGTTACGCCGCCGATCCGGCGCCTAGGCCTTCTATGATCGCTTCCAGTTCATCATGCGGCCGGGCAATCACATGCACGGACACGACCTCACCGACCTTGTTGGCCGCCGTGGCACCGGCATCGGTTGCGGCCTTAACAGCCCCGACTTCGCCTCGCACGAGCGTGGAGACCAGCCCACCGCCAGCCTTGGTCTGACACACGATGTTAACGCTGGCCGCCTTGACCATTGCGTCTGCCGCTTCGATCGACGCGACAAGCCCGCGTGTTTCAATCATTCCCAGGGCCGCCTGACCCGCTGCTGGTTTCGCCATTCGTTCGTCCTCCGCGTAACCGCTACTGTTCCACCGACACGCCGTCGATCACCGCGATGATCGCGGCATCGACCGGTGCGCCGGCCATTCCGGTCGGCATACGTGCTGCCGACCCTTCCGTTATCATGACGACATCGCCGACCCCTGCGCCACAGGTGTCCACGGCGATACGGGCAGGCTCCAGCACTTTGCCCGCGCCGTCCGTCACATCCACAAGCAGGAGCGCACGCCCCGTAAGCTGCGCATCCTTGACGGTAGCGTGCACCGTGCCGCTGACCCGCCCGAGCCGCATCAGAAATTCACCAGGTAACGCTGGGTTTCCACTGGGGTCACCTGACTTGCGATAAATTCAAGCTCGCGCTCTGCCTGCTGGAGATAAATTTCATAGGCAAATTCGCCCATTACGCCCTTGAGCCACTCGGATCCGCGCGCCAGCGCAACCGCGCTGGCACCGTCCAGAGGGATCGACGGCGCGTTTTCGTCCTCATACCCGTTGCCTTCGCACATTGGTCCGGGCTGGATACCCTGTTCGATCCCATCGAGCCCAGCCGCGATATCGGCGGCCAGCAGGTAATAGGGGTTGGCATCGGCGCTCGCATCGCGCTTTTCAGCCCGCACTGCGCTGTCTGACCCCTCGATGATGCGGATGCCCACCGTTCGGTCATCAATGCCCCAGGACGCGTTAGTCGGGCAGAAGCTGTAAGGCTGGCGCCGGCGGAACCCGTTGGGCGTGGGCGAAGCACAGATCGCAATCTCCGCCATCCGCTTTTGCAGGCCACCAACGAACAGCTTGCCGGTGTCGTTCAGCTTGCCCCCGTCTGCGAATGCATTCTTGCCATCTTTCCAAAGCGAATAATGCGCGTGGAAGCCATTGCCGGATTCCTCGAAGAAAGGCTTGGCCATGAACGTGGCGCGGTAGCCACCCGCCTGGGCCAGCTGCTTCACAAGGCTGCGGAACATCACCACCCGGTCGGCAGCCAGCAGCGCTTCGTCATAGCGAATGTTCACCTCGACCTGACCAGCGGCATATTCCGGGTTCGACTGTTCGATCGGAATGCCGCATTCGTTGATCTCGCGGCGAATGGGGCCCAGCACATGTTCCAACTCGGCCGCTCGGTCCAGTCCGTAGACGCCAATGCCCTGATCCTTTGGCAGGTTGGTTTCCGGATCGAGCAGATAGAATTCCAGCTCAGTCCCCACATTCACCTGAAAGCCCATGTCAGCCGCGCGTTCCAGCTGCCGGATCAGCGCCTGGCGCGGGTCGATCGGAACGGGCTTGTGGTCCATTCCTTCGGCACGCGCGAAACATATTGCCACGCCTGGCTCCCACGGCATGGACACAGGTTTGGTGACCGGAAAGAGATGCATATCCGGGTAGCCATTGCCGAAGTTGACATAAGGCGTGTCCCAGACATCGCAGGTCATATCGATGGCAAAGGTTGCAATCGACATGGCGTTGCCGTTCTTGCAGATGCTATCCCAATGGCTCGCCGGGAAGCGCTTGCCACGCATGATCCCGTTGGCATCGCCTAGCCCCATGGCCACGGTGTGCGTGCCCTCGGGCAACGAAAAATCTGTACCGGTCATTGTAACTCCCTGTCGTTTTTCCGGTTCTTGCCAGCTGACCGTATTCTGTATACAGTATTCAAAAATACAGTATCCGGCAAGAGGGTTTCTGATATTGCGTATCATGTCCGCTTCGTGTGAATTCTCAACAAAAACCGAAGCCCCCTGCTTGGCTGCACGGGTCCCGGCCCGGGCGGTGGCCGCCTTGAACCCTGGACGCTGACACAATGCCGAGATCGAACATCATCGTTGTGGGCGGCGGAATTGCCGGATCGATGACAGCGCTTCATCTGCAGCGGCGGGGCGAACAGGTCACCCTGATCGACCGTTGGGAACCGGGCCACCCTCGCGCCGCATCCTCCGATTACAACCGCGTGATCCGGGCCATTTCTGGCCGGGATGAATTTTATACCCGCTGGGCCCGCGAAAGCCGCGCCCGTTGGCTGGAACTGATGGCCGAGACCGGTCAAAACCTGATGTATGAATGCGGTGCGTTGATTCTGGCAACGGCCGGCCATTGCGACTGGGAAGACGCCACATCGGAAACCTTCGACAAGGTCGGTGTCCCCTATTACCGGTTCTCGCAGGATGAAATCCGCGCGCGGTTCCCGCAGTTCAAGGTCGATGAGATTTCCTACGCCCTGTTCGAACCAGAGGCCGGGCTGCTGATGGCGCATCGATGCGTGATCACCACGGTCGATCTGTTCAAGAAAGAAGGTGGTATCGTCAAACGCGGCACCGTCACAACTGATGCCAATGAACGCCCCATGCTCGACGGCCACGCGCTGGAGGCAGACACCATCGTAATCGCCACTGGCGCCTGGATGGCTGAGATGTTCCCGCGCACGATCAAACCAATCAGCGCGATTATGGGCATCAATGTGCTCTATACCTCAACGCCCGACGGATCCGACGCCTTCGACATGGAAAATATGCCCTGCTGGATTGACCATGGGCAGGGTAGCTTTGGCATCCCCTCCTCCGAAGGCAGCGGGGTCAAGGCGGCAGTGGTGATCCCCAACACACCCATCGACATCAACAATGATGAACGGCTGATCGAACGGCAGTCGCTGAACAAAACACGGCAATACATCCATCACCGCCTGCCGGGTCTGGAAGGTCAGCGCGTGGTGGATTCCAAGTTCAACCAGGTGATCCTGACCCCCGACACGCATTTTGTCTTGGACTGGCATCCGGAACATTCAAATGTTCTGCTTGCAGGCGGCTGTTCCGGCCACCTGTTCAAACACGGGCCCGCGTTTGGCGATTTTGCAGCAGGCGTGGCCGTGCGCGACTATGGTACCGCCGATCGGTTCAAGATCGCAAACCGTCGGAAGCTTTCCCCAAAGGAAAGCCCCAGCGGCCGCTGAAACCTGCGATCAGGTTACCAAACGCTGGGTACTACTGGCCAACCGCAGCTTGTCTGCTGCAAAGGTTGCCAATCCACATCAGGCTCCACCCGCATGGGCACGAAAGAACGCCACGGCCTCAGTGGCATAGAGATCACGGGACACCTGCCCGTCAATTGTCGCCCGCGCTTGGGCAATCTGATCGGGTTCCATCAACTCATGCCCGAACATGTCCAGCAGATCTTCGGCAAACTGCGCGTTGTATTCCGGATGAAACTGCACTGACAGCGCCGGAAAATCATAAGCCAACCCCGCCGCCGGACAATAGGGCGCTGCGGCCGTCACTCGCGCACCGGGCGGCACCTGCGTGACCTGATCCTGATGCGCCACATAGGCGAGCACCTGCGCCCCATCCATCTCAAAGAGGCGCGCCCCGGCGGCAAAAGGATGACCCGCTTTTTCCGCTTTTCCGCCGAACACGTCTGCCATCAGCTGATGGCCGAAACAAATGCCAAAAATCGCCGTACCATGGTCGCGATGCGCCAGCAGGTTCTCCCGCAACGGCTGCATCCAGGAGGTTTCGTCGTAGACACCCTTTTCTGACCCGGAAATAATGATGCCATCAACCGTCCCGGGCGCCGGCGGCGTCACATCCACCGCCACATGCACAGACACGAATTCCGCCTCTGGCAGATGCGGCGCAATCCAGCGCACCACGTGGTCCCCCGTAGGCCCGTATTTCTCGCTCAGCGCATCACCTGCAACGCAATCATACACTGCAATCCGCATTTCTGCCCCCCATTCTAAAACCAAGAAGAAGGGGCGCAAGACCGCCCCTTCTTCGTGGTTAAATACGCACAATCCGACGCCTCGTCCGGCGCTCCGTTCACCAGTCGTACGCCCGATCGATCCCAGCCATCTTGACACCGGTAAAGGCGGAAGCTTCGAAGCTCAAGGCGCGCAGGTCTTCGACCTCCAGATTGTGCACGCTGGACTTGCCGCAAGCCTTGGCCAGCGCAGTGATTTCCATGGTCATCGCCGTCAGGTACCGCGCCACGCGTTCCGCCCCTGCATGCGGGTCCATGCGTGCCTCCAGCTCCGGATCCTGCGTGGCCACACCGACGGGGCACAGCCCCGTATGGCAATGGTGGCACGCCCCGGGCGAAGTGCCCAGCTTAGCGTAATCTTCAAGGTAGCGGGGAGAGTTACAGCCCATCGCGATCATGGCCGAGTTGCCAATCATCACCGCATCAGCCCCCAATGCCAGACACTTGGCTGCGTCCACACCCGATCGGATGCCACCGGCCGCCACCAGGCTGACCTTGCCGCTCATACCGCATTCATCCAGCGCTTCACGCGCCGCGCGGATCGCGCTCATTGTCGGAATACCAGTGTGGTTCAGCAACAGTTCAGGGCTGGCACCGGTGCCGCCTTCGGCGCCATCCACCACAACGATGTCCGCCCCCGCCTTGGCCGCGATCGCCACGTCATAGCGCGGCCGGGTTGCTCCCATCTTCAGTGAGATGGGCACCTGATAGTTCGTAGCGATCCGCAGTTCTTCAATCTTCACCGCCAGGTCATCCGCACCTAGGAAATCCGGATGCCGGATCGTGGAGCGCTGGTCCACACCAACCGGCAACGTGCGCATGTTCGAGACACGTTCGGAGACTTTCATGCCCAGCAAAAGACCGCCCGTGCCTGGCTTTGCGCCCTGCCCCACCACGATCTCCAGACCATCCGCCCGGCGAAGATGATCCAGATCGATCCGGTAGCGTGCAGGCGACATCTGGTAGATCAGCTGGCTCGAAGCGTCACGCTCTTCTTCCAGCATCCCGCCCTCGCCGGTACAGGTCATCGTGCCCACACGGCTGGCGCCATAGCCCAGCGATGCCTTGGCATTCGCACTGAGCGCGCCAAAGGACATCGACGCGATATAGATAGGGATCTTCAGCTCCAGTGGCTTGGCCACCACGTCCGGGCCACGCCCACCGCCCAGAACGGTCGTGGTGTCACAGCTTTCCCGGTACCCTTCCAGCGGCAGCCGCGTCATGGTCGCAGGCACAAAGGTCAGGTCATCAAAGGTGGGCAGACGTTTGTTGAACGTGTTGTATCCCCGCACTTGGTAGCGGCCCAGCTGGGCAAGCGCATGCACTTCTGAAATCGCTTCCGGCGTCCAGCGGGTGGAGCCACCTTCATCGTATGAGGACGGCACCCCGGCTGGACGGCCTTCAACCGCACCTGCATCCTGAAACCTGATTTCTTCCTCCGGCGGCAGCTCGAAGGGATAGGTATAGCCCTGGGCCGTTTCGTCAGCCATCGTACTCTCTCCGTCTCGCGGGGCGGTAAGTGGGTTTCACCCATTCTCCACTGACCCGGTTGCGTGTGCGGTGGGTGAAACCCATCGCTTGTCCTTCAGATCATCAGCCAGGCGCTGGCATCACGGCTTTCGAAATACCAAAGCCGTTCGCCAGACACCATTTTGCGCCAATTGCGGGAACTGTCGACCAGCCCCAGCGGTGCAAGGATTTCGTCGACCTCAGCCACCTCTTCCGCCGTCGGTTCCTTGATCTGAACGTCGACGCCATAGCTGTCCACGTCACCCGCGACCCAAACCTCCGCCGCCCAGAGCGCATCGGCACAGCTTTCACCCGCACCGCCCAAGGCGATAATCCTGCCGGAATGCGCCATGAAGCCCGACTGGTAGCCTATCTTGCCTTCTACCACGATATTGCCCGCTTTCATCGCCACGCCGCAACGCGGACCGGCATCGCCCTTGACATGGATGGTGCCGCCCATCATCGCAGCGCCACAGGACATACCTGCATAGCCGCCAATCGTAATGTGGCCGTCGGACATGCCTTCGCCCACGGCCCAACCCGCATTGCGTTCAACCTCCACCCGCGCGCCGGTGTTGAGGCCTCCGCAATAGTAGCCAACAGAGCCCTCGAAATAGAGATCGGCCCCAGGCGGCAGCCCGACGCCCAGATTGTGCCGGCTCAGCGTATTGACCACGCGGATCTTGTCACCGCGCTTGCAGGCTTCCTGGATTTCCTCGTTGACCTCGCGGATATGCCGCTGGCCCACATCGACCACGTATTCGCTCATGCCGCCATCGCCAGGTTTCCGACGCCCCAGATGCCCGTTAGGCTGGGTCCGTCATAGTTGATCACGTCACTTTCCTCGGCAAACACACGCCGCACCGCCTGTTCCTCGGTCGCCATGGCCAGATCGCCACCATGGTCGATCACGACCAGCGGCTTCATGGCAAAGCGGTCCTTGGCAAAGCCGATACCGTCCGTGTTGGCGATCATGAAGGTGAAGACGCCATCAATCGAGGTGATCGACTTCTTCAGTGCCTGCTCCATGGTCAGCCCATCTTTCATCTGGTCGCTGACCCAGACCGCGATCAGTTCACTGTCATTGCCGGTAAGGAAACGGTAACCGCGCCGCTCCAGCTTCTCGCGCCAGGTAAAATAGTCGGTGATCTGGCCATTATGCACGATGGCCACGTCGGAGAACGGCCGCGCCCAGAACGGGTGGGAGGCGTTAGGCAGGACGCTCGACTCAGTAGCCAGCCGTGCATGACCCAGCCCGTGGGTGCCCTCCATGTCGCGCACGCCATGCTTATCGGCGACCGCAATGGCCCCGCCCACATCCTTGATGATTTCCAGCGACCGTCCACAGGACTGGATTTCAATCCGGTCCGTCAGTGTATCCGCATCCGCCACCCAGGCCTTCAGATCGCGCGGATCGCTGATTTCCATGCGGAAACAGAAATGCGCAGCGCTATCGGTCAGAAGCTGCGGATCACCCAGCAGATCGGCGCCATGGTCGCGGATCACGTTGACCAGATCAGCGACATCGGCATCCATCTTTGCCTTGTCAAAGCCCATCCCACGCAGGACATAGCCCGTGTCGCGCGGAGTACCGTATATCGCAAATCCGGTGCTGTCCGCGCCGCGATGTTCCTGAGCATCCATAAGTTCGACCAGATCACGCCCGACCTTACCCGGCGCATTGAGAATCCGTCCCGCGATTCCACACATGTCACACCTCCTGCTTTCGTGTACCGTATACTGTATACAGAAAGGCGCAAGCGAATTTTTCGGGCCATTTCTCCCGGGTCTGAAACCGCAAACCTACAAAACTTCCGGGCCTCTTCCGCTGAAATAAACCAGACCGGTAAAACGGCGAGGGGTAAATATAAAACGGTCCGTCTCAGGCGCGCATCAACAACGTTGCGCGGGCATGTCGCGCAAAAGTCGCATCGGTCTAAAGGCACACCGAACATCTTTAATATCAAGCAGGAATACTGATGTACGCCAGCGGACTGGACTGGGCCATCGTATGTCCCTTTGCCTTTGTCGAAGGCAAAGCGCGAAAGAGGACGCGGAAAATCGTACGCGCCGACATTGTCAAATTCCTGACGCGGAAGTTGGATGAGACTGGTTGTAAGCGGAAGGCGGCTGGCATTTCCCACTGATCGGTCTGCAGGACCTGCCCCGCGCAGCCCCCCGACCCCGCGCTTGCCTTTGGTTTTCTGGATTCGGTATACTGGATGCAGAAGCACAGAGGATCCCACGTGCCGTTGAAATCTATTCAACCCGCCCGCCGACGGCTGGCCGACGAAGTTTATGACCAGCTTGTCTCTGCCATTATGCGGCGCGAAATCGGGCCGGACGACTGGCTTGTACAGGAAAAACTGGCCGCAGAAATGCAAATTTCGCGCACCCCGGTCCGTGAGGCGCTGATGCGGCTGGAACAGGAAGGCGTGCTGGAGGTTTCGAACCGCGGGTCCTTCAGGCTGTATCGCATGGACGATCAGGAAGTCCGCGAACTGTACCAGTCCCGCGCCGCCGTTGAAGGCCAGTGCGCGCGTATCCTTGCCGCGCGGGGCGACGCCGAAGACATCACCTATCTGCGCGCGGTCGTGCACCGCGAAGAAGACATCACCGACCATACCGCCGCCGCCTATTTCGACGCCAACCGCAACATCCACCGTGCGTTCGTGGAACGGGCTGGTAACCGGTTCCTGTTGGAAATGTTCGATATGATCTGGGGCAAGGCCATGGCCTTCCACCTGTTCGCAACCATTGAAAACGTGGATCTGGCCAAGTCGCTGGGCGATCATATGCGGCTGGTGGATTCGATTGCGTCAGGCGACCGGACCGATGCGCTGGAAGCCTTCACACTGCATATTCAGGACGGGTTTGATCTGCAGATACTGGGTATTCACGCCGGGGACAGCCTCGCGTGACATCGCGCGTGGCGGCCCTGCGCGCTGCAGAGGCGCTCGTGGACAGCGGTGCATTTACCGCCGACCTGTCCCGCCTTGTCGCCTGTCCCACCGAAAGCCAGGTGCCCGATAATGATGCGACGCTGCGGCGCTATCTGACTGACGTCCTGCCGCCGCTTTTGGCCCCGCTTGGGGCGACAACCACGCTGTTTGACAACCCAACGCCCGGCGGCGGACCATTTTTGTTGATCGAACGGATGGAGGACCCGACGCGCCCGACGATCTTCAGCTATGGCCATGGCGACGTGATCCGTGCGCAGACTGACCTGTGGCGCGACGGGCTGACGCCGTTTGAACTGACTCAGGAAGGCGACCGGCTCTATGGTCGGGGCACGGCAGACAACAAATCCCAGCACCTGATCAACCTGCTGGCGCTGCGCACGGTCTTGGCTGAACGCGGGCATCTGGGCTTCAACTTGAAATTCCTAATCGAAATGTCGGAAGAAACCGGGTCTCGTGGGCTCGACACGTTTTGTGAAACCCATGCGGACAGGCTGGCGGCTGATGTGCTGATCGCGTCAGATGGGCCTAGGCTGGATGCCGCCTTGCCCACGATCTTCATGGGAACGCGCGGCGCGGCGAATTTCGATCTGACAGTGTACAAACGCGACGGGGCGCATCATTCCGGCAACTGGGGCGGGCTACTCTCCGACCCGGCGCAGCGGCTGATCCATGCCATTGCCAGCATCTGCGACGCGCGCGGGGCCATTAAGGTGCCCGAGTGGCGGCCCGACAGCCTGACGCCGGAGATCCGTGAACTGATACGCGATCTTCCTGCCTCGGATGGCTCCGGACCTTCCATCGACCCCGATTGGGGCGAACCCGGGCTGACCCCATCCGAACGGGTGCTGGGCTGGAACAGCTTTGCCGTGCTCGCTATGACCTCCGGCATCCCCGACGCACCTGTGAACGCCATTTCCGGGTCCGCCCGCGCCACCTGCCAACTGCGGTTTGTAGTCGGCACATATATGGATGACATTCTGCCTGCGCTGCGCCGCCACCTGGACACAAACGGGTTCGATGACGTGCAAATAAACGGCGGGGATGAGGTACTATTTCACGCCACCCGGCTGGACCCGGAGCACCCCTGGTCGGTGATGGTCCGCCAATCGGTTGAGGCCACCACCGGGCGCAACCCACATGTGGTGCCAAACCTAGCCGGATCGCTGCCCAACCATGTCTTTTCCAAAATTCTGGGCCTGCCGACCGTGTGGCTGCCGCATTCCTACAGAGGCTGCTCGCAACATGCCCCGAACGAACACACGCTGCTGCCGCTCTGCCGGGATGCGCTGCGTCTCATGACGGGGCTGTTCTGGGATATCGGGGCATCAGACCCGCCCTGTTGACTTGCCGCTGTCCCAATCGTCAGCACAGGGGTTTTGTGATCTCCTGAAACCCACTCCCCAAAAAACGCAAAACAGATGGGCGTGGTCAATGGGGGGTGTTAAAGCCAAGATTGCGAACGGATTTGCTTTCCGCGTGTGCGTAATTCGACACAGCCAATCCTTTGCTCTGCCTCGTGCACACACCATATTTTTATGGTCAAAAACAGTACTGAGGGCATCGCGCAGCGCCTTTTAGCAGAAAAGGTTCACACGTCCGGCGTATAGTGCTGAACTAGCTGTCAGGGCCGCGGATCCAGATCGCCTTGGGCCGGGGTCACCCGAGATCCGATCTGCCTCGACAGCGCCTGACTGCGGGCTTGCGTGCTCTGTTCCAGCCGCAGTCGCTGCTCGGCCAGGCCGGCCGCATAGTTCGGCGCATAGGCTGGGGGCGGTGCAGCATCCCGCTGGTTCAGATGCAACCCGGGCGACACGAACCCAGTTGGCGCCCCGCGTGCCTGTTGCTCCAGCGCCTCCAGTGTCCGGTCGCGGCTGTGCCAGGACAATTGTTCATTCACACAGGTCGCATAAGTCGGGGTGCCCTGGAACGGCTGACACGCCTGCTGCGCCATTACGGTGCAGGGCGCGACCAACAACGCCCATCCGCAAACCGTGCCCGAAAAGATACGCATCCACCCCATGGGTTGCCCCCCGACCGAAAGATAGGTGTTTTCACCGCCCGCGCACAGAGGCGCAGATACGGTTTACTATCTAGCGTTCATTGACATGTAAAAATACATAAATTCATATATTTAAATGACTTACACCCAAAAAATTTACAGATTTCACAAATTCAGAGAAAAACGTTGACAAGCAAATCCATCCAAATCCGTAACTTATTTCAATATTTTCACGCCTCGGTATGATTGGTTCAAATCTGGTGTCTTCTCAAGCTGCCGGATACGATACCGGATGTCGCCCGTCAGGGCACAACACCTGGAGGAGGAACCCAGAATGTCACCCGCGGACACCGCAGCCAAAACCTATGCGCCGTCGTCAGAAATGGCCGCAAACGCGCATGTGAACGCCGCCAAGTATGACGAAATGTACGCGGCCTCAATGGCCGACCCGGAGGCATTCTGGGGCGAACACGCCAAGCGGATCGACTGGATCAAGCCCTTTACCCAGGTCAAGGATGTCGATTTCACACTGGGCAACGTCAACATCAACTGGTTTGCCGATGGAACGTTGAATGTATCCGCCAACTGCATCGACCGCCACCTTGCAAAGCGTGGCGACCAGACCGCAATTATCTGGGAACCCGATGATCCGTCAGACGACGCGCTCCACATCACATATAATGAACTGCACAAACGGGTCGGCACCTTCGCCAATGTCCTGAAAAAGCTGGGTATCACAAAAGGTGACCGGGTCGTCATCTATCTCCCGATGATTCCCGAAGCGGCTTATGCCATGCTGGCCTGTGCCCGGATCGGCGCGATCCATTCCATCGTGTTTGCTGGCTTCTCCCCCGATGCGCTTGGCGCACGGGTCAGCGGCTGCGATGCCAAGCTGGTCATAACCGCCGACAGCGCCCCGCGCGGCGGGCGTAAGACTAAGCTGAAAGACAACGTTAATCAAGCCCTGCTGAATGACTTCGATGAGGTCAAATGCCTGGTTGTGCGTCGCACCGGCGATCAGGTTGCCTGGCGCGACGGGCTGGATTTTTGGCTGCATGAAGAAGCCGAAACCGTCGACGCAGATTGCCCGCCGGAAGAAATGAACGCCGAAGACCCTCTGTTCATTCTCTACACGTCCGGTTCCACCGGACAGCCCAAGGGCGTAGTGCATACCTCCGGTGGCTACCTCGTCTATGCCTCCATGACGCAAGAAATCACCTTTGATTACCAAGATGGCGACATCTACTGGTGTACTGCAGATGTAGGCTGGGTCACCGGACACAGCTACATCGTCTACGGGCCGCTGGCCAACGGCGCGACCACGTTGATGTTCGAAGGTGTGCCGACATACCCCGACGCCTCCCGCTTCTGGGAAGTCTGCGAAAAGCACAAAGTGGCACAGTTCTACACCGCCCCCACCGCAATTCGCGCGCTGATGGGCCAGGGCACAGAATTTGTCGAAAAATGCGATCTGTCTTCGCTGAAGCTGCTGGGCACTGTGGGCGAACCCATTAACCCCGAGGCGTGGAACTGGTACAATAACGTGGTCGGCAAGGGCAAATGTCCCATCGTCGACACTTGGTGGCAAACCGAGACCGGCGGCCACATGATTACCCCCCTACCCGGCGCCCACACCACCAAACCCGGCGCGGCCCAGCGTCCATTCTTTGGCGTGAAGCCCGTGGTACTGGAACCGACCAGTGGTGAAGTCATCGAGGGCAACGGCGTCGAAGGCGTGCTGGCCATTGCCGACAGTTGGCCGGGCCAGATGCGCACCGTCTGGGGCGATCATGAGCGGTTTGAGAAAACCTACTTCTCGGACTACAAGGGCTACTATTTCTCTGGCGATGGCTGTCGCCGCGACGAAGACGGCGATTACTGGATCACCGGTCGCGTCGACGACGTCATCAACGTGTCCGGGCACCGTATGGGCACGGCCGAGGTGGAAAGCGCACTGGTCGCACATGTCGCCGTCGCGGAAGCCGCCGTGGTGGGCTATCCGCACGACATCAAGGGCCAAGGCATCTATTGCTATGTCACATTGATGAACGACGTCGAACCGACGGAAGAGTTGCGCAAGGAACTGCGCACCTGGGTGCGTCAGGAAATCGGCCCAATTGCCTCCCCGGACATGGTCCAATGGGCTCCCGGCCTGCCCAAAACCCGCTCCGGCAAGATCATGCGCCGTATCCTGCGCAAGATTGCGGAGAATGACTTTGGTTCCCTCGGCGACACATCAACCCTCGCCGATCCTTCCGTGGTGGATGACCTGATCGAAAACCGCGCAAACAAATAAAGCGGAACAAACCCGCTTTTCTCCCAAATCTCCCAAAGACTGGCTCCCCCGCTTCGGTGGGGGATTTCTTTTCCCCAAACCAAAAATCAGCGCGCGGCAATGCGCATCACCGTTTCATCTTTGCAAAAGCGGTCTGGGGAACTTGGGGGCAGCGACCCCAAAGCAAATCACGCATGCCCTGCCTGAACCAGCCTGCGCGCGACATCGAAAAACGCCGCCGCCTGCGCGCTTTCAGGCGCCGAAACCACCACCGGCACGCCGCCATCGCCGCCCAGCCGGATGTCCAGATGCAACGGAACTTCTGCCAGCAGCGGGACGCTCAACTTCGCAGCCTCCGCCGCCACGCCACCATGTCCAAACACATGCTCCTCATACCCGCACTTGGAACAGATATGCGTACTCATATTCTCAATCATTCCCAGAATTGGCACGCTCAACTGGCGGAACATATCCATCCCCTTGCGCGCGTCCAGCAGCGCCACGTCCTGCGGGGTAGAAACGATCACCGCACCATCCACCATGAATTTCTGGCTCAGTGTCAGCTGCACGTCTCCCGTGCCCGGCGGCATGTCTACGATCAGCACGTCCAGCCCGCCCCAGTCGACCTGGTTCATCATCTGCTGCAGCGCGCCAATCAGCATCGGGCCGCGCCAGACCACGGCCTTGCCGTCTTCGACCATCAGCCCCATGGACATCATTGTGACCCCATGCGCCCGCAGCGGCAGAATGGTTTTACCATCGGGGGAGGCCGGCCTCCCCGATACGCCCAGCATACGCGGCTGCGACGGTCCGTAAACATCCGCATCGAGCAGGCCCACGCGCCGCCCTTCTGCCGCCAGTGCGGCCGCTAGATTGGCAGCAACAGTGGATTTACCCACACCACCCTTGCCGCTGGCCACGGCGATGATCCGGTCCACCCCGGGCACAGCCTGCGGCCCCTGAGGTGCAGCGGGCTTACGCAACGGTTTCAATTCTGGCGGCGCCTTAGCGGAATGCGCGGTCATCATGGCTGACACCTGCGGCACGCCCAGCGCCTTTACACGGGCTTCGGCCTCGGCGCGGACGGGCTCCATCGCGGTGGCCTGATCCGGCGCAATCTCCAGCACGAAGCTGACCTTGTCCGCTTCCACCGTCAGCGCCCGCATCACGCCCCCATCGACAATATTCGTCCCCGACGCCGGGTCCGTCACCTGCTTCAACGCCTCAACAACTGCGTCCCGTGTTGCCATCTCTGTCCTCGTCTGCTCCGTTTCAGTTCGGGCCGATCATCGCCCCGCGCGACCACCCCTTCTCAGATAACCGCCCCCGCCCGAGGGGCAAGCCCAGCCCCGACGCGGGGCCGCGTTTTCTTTGCCAGAAAACCGCCGGAAACTTCACAGGTTTCCGGCCCGTCCCGTCAGGTCTTCGCCAGTTTCGCCAAATCCTGAGCGATCGCGAAGGCCCCCTTGATCTTGTCGCTGTCTTTCTTCCAATCGCGCCGCACGACGATCTTGTTGTCCTTCACCTTGGCCAAGCCGTTCTGACCCTGGATGAATTTCACCAGTCCCTCGGGCGATGCGTATTTATCATTGTGGAACTGCAGCGTCGCGCCCTTGGGTCCGCCATCCAGCTTGGCAATCCCGGCGCGTTTGCACATTGCCTTGATCCGCACAACTAAAAGCAGCGTATTGACCTCGCGCGGCAGTTTGCCAAACCGGTCGATCAGCTCAGCCGCGAAGCCTTCCAGTTCGACTTTGGTCGTCAAGCTACTGAGACGGCGATACAATCCAAGCCGCACATCCAAATCCGGCACATACGCCTCAGGGATCAGGACAGGCACGCCCAGATTGATCTGAGGCGCCCATTGGTCATCAGCTTCGCTGAGCCCCTCCATCTCACCCGCGCGGATCTTGGCAATCGCCTCTTCCAGCATCGACTGGTACAGCTCATAGCCCACATCGCGCATTTGCCCCGATTGTTCATCCCCCAGCAGGTTGCCCGCGCCGCGAATGTCCAAATCCTGGCTAGCCAGCGTGAACCCCGCCCCTAGCGTGTCGAGTGAGCCCAGCACGCGCAGCCGTTTCTCGGCCGCCGGTGTCAGCTTCGCGCGCGGTTTCGTGGTCAGGTAGGCATAAGCCCGCGTCTTTGACCGGCCCACGCGGCCCCGGATCTGGTAAAGTTGCGCCAGACCGAACATATCGGCCCGGTGAACCACCATCGTGTTTGCGGTTGGGATATCCAGACCGCTCTCCACGATGGTCGTGGCCAGCAGCACATCAAACTTGCCATCATAAAACGCGTTCATCTTGTCGTCGAGCTCGCCCGCCGGCATCTGGCCATGGGCGACAACAAAATTGACCTCGGGCACCTGATCGCGCAGGAAGTCTTCAATTTCTGGCAGGTCCTTGATCCGGGGCACCACGAAAAAGCTCTGCCCGCCGCGATAATGTTCGCGTAGCAGCGCCTCGCGGATGGTCACCGCGTCGAACTCGCTCACATAGGTGCGGATCGCCAGTCGGTCCACCGGCGGCGTCCCAATTATGCTGAGATCCCGGACACCTGAGAGCGACAGTTGAAGTGTTCGGGGAATCGGTGTGGCTGTCAACGTCAGTACGTGAATGTCGGACCGCAGAGCTTTCAGCCGCTCCTTGTGAGACACGCCGAAATGCTGTTCCTCATCTACAATCAGCAGACCCAGATTGTTGAATCGCACCCCCTTGGCCAGCAGCGCATGGGTCCCCACCACGATGTCCACCGTACCGTGCGACAGGTCATCGCGGGTCTGTTGTGCTTCTTTGGCCGAGACAAAGCGCGACAGTTGCCGCACTTCCAGCGGGAAGCCCCGGAACCGGTCGCGGAAGCTGGCAGCGTGTTGACGCGCCAGCAGAGTAGTGGGGGCAATAACGGCCACCTGCACACCGGACATGGCCGCTATAAACGCTGCCCGCATGGCAACCTCGGTCTTGCCAAAACCCACATCTCCGCAGACCAACCGGTCCATCGGCTGGCCCGAGTTCAGATCCTCCAGCACCTCACCAATCGCGCGCAGCTGGTCATCGGTTTCCTGATAGGGAAAGCGGGCGCAAAACGCGTCCCAGCTGCCCGGTGGCGGCTCCAGTATCTGGGCGCGGCGCAAGGCGCGTTCGGCGGCCACGCGGATCAGCCGTTCGGCCATCTCGCGAATGCGCTCTTTCAGCTTGGCCTTCTTTGCCTGCCAAGCCCCGCCGCCCAGCCGATCCAGCAGACCTTCTTCGTGACCGTATTTTGACAGCAACTCGATGTTTTCGACCGGCAGGTACAGCTTGGCGCCTTCGGCATATTCCAGCAGCAGACATTCATGAGCCGCCCCAGCCGCGGTAATCACCTCCATCCCGCGATACCGCCCGATGCCGTGATCCACATGCACCACCAGATCTCCGGGGCTGAGCGACTGCGTCTCTGTCAGGAAATTCTCCGCCCGCCTCCGCTTGCGCGGAGCGCGGATCAGCCGATCACCCAGCACGTCCTGTTCGGCAATCACGGTCAGATGCCGGGCCTCACCACCAGCTTCTTTGCCAGACACCAGCGCCCCTTCAAACCCATGCTCCAACGCCCAGACCGCAAGATGCAGCCCGCTTTTGCCAATCCGCGTGCCATCCCGTATAGGGATCGCCTCGGCCAGACCTTCGTCTTCGATCAGTCCGGTCAAACGCTCGCGCGCGCCTTCGGAATAGCTCGCCACCACCACGGGACCCAGTTGCAGCTTTGCCTGAACATGATCTGCCAAAGCCCCGAACAGGCTTATGTTTTCCTGCTGGCGCTCAGGCGAAAAATTCCGCCCGATCCGTCCGCCCGCATCAATCACGCCAGGGCCGGTGGCCTGTTGCAACGGGTTGAACTGCAACACGCGTCGTCCGTCGATCGCCGCCTCCCACGCCGCGTCGTCCAGATACAGAAGCCCCGGCGGGCACGGTTTGTAGATCGTGTCGACGCGGGACTTTGTTTCCATCGCCAGTTTGCGGGTTTCGTATTGATCCTCAATCGCCTCCCACCGCGCCAGCCGGGTTGGCGTGACATGTTCATCAAGCGTGACCGTCGCCGCTGGCAGGTAGTCGAACAAGGTCTCCAGTTTTTCGTGAAAAAACGGCAGCCAATGTTCCGCGCCCGCATGTTTGCGGCCCGCGCTCACGGCTTCGTATAGCGGATCGTCGCTGCCCGCCGCGCCAAATTCGATCCGGTAATTCTGCCGAAACCTTGTGATCGCGGCGTCGTCGAGGATCACCTCGCTCACCGGGGCCAGTTCCACCACCGACAACTTTTCGGTTGTGCGCTGCGTGGCCGCATCGAAGCGGCGCGCGCCATCCAAAACGTCGCCAAACAGGTCCAGCCTTACCGGCCCCAGTTCCCCGGGCGGGTAAATGTCGATGATCCCGCCACGGATCGCATAATCACCCGGCTCCATCACCGTGGGGGCCTGCACGAACCCCATCCGCACCAGAAACGCCCGCAGCGCGGCTTCGTCCATGCGCCCGCCCACCTTGGCGGAAAATACCGCTTCCCGCAGCACATCCCGCGCTGGTACCCGTTGCGTCGCCGCATTCAGCGTGGCCAGCAACACGAAGGACCGATGCATGCCATGAACCAGCGCCGCCAGCGTCGCCATGCGACGGGCCGAAATGTCTGCATTGGGCGACACCCGGTCAAACGGCAGACAATCCCAACCCGGGAATGTGATGACTGGCACATCAGGCGCAAAGAACGCCAGCGCTGCCTGCGTCGCCGCCACACGCTTGTCATCACGCGCTACATGCAGAACCGGACCGTCCGAACGGGTCAGTTCCTGCAGGATCAGGCGAGCGTCAAAGCCTTCGGGCGCGCCCCCGACCGAGATATGCGCAGATTGGGTCATCTGTATCATTTCGGGCGCGGGGCCCGTCCCGTCAACCGCTCAGTGTGCCAAGCGCGATGTTTTGGTACATGCCCCACAGGGCCGTGAAGAAAATGGCCAACGCGCCGATCATTTGGATTAAAATCCGTAGTCGTGACAGGCGGCGGCGCAGATCCGCACCCTTGTCGCCGGTTTCGGTCAGCCGCCGGGCAGTGGCCAAGCTCAACAACCCGACGCAAGACAAGGGAAAAGCCAGTAGAAAGACGGCCTGCGCAAATTCGATGGCATAGCCCCAGCCCAGGATCGCCAGCGTGGTCAGAAGGAAACAAGCCATCGCCAGAATGACCAGCCCGGCAGTGTCTGCGATATAAATCAATCGCGAAGCGTTCACGCGCACGATGTCTTCCAGATCGGCCTCGGCTCGGCCGCCAAAGCG
>JAEPNQ010000086.1 GCA_017643305.1 Marinibacterium sp.
AGCGAGGGGCCAGCCCCTCGCGCTCCCCGGGATATTTGGAGCAAGAGGAAAGGATTAGCGGTAGGTCACCTGCTTGACCGCGTCGACGACCTCATCCGTGGTGATCAGCGCGTGTTTTTCCAGGTTGGCGGCGTAGGGCATTGGCACGTCCTTGCCTGTGCAGTTGATCACCGGCGCGTCGAGCCAGTCGAATGCTTCCTGCATGAGCATGGAGGAGATGTAGTTGCCCACCGATCCCTGAGGCCAGCCTTCCTCGACCGTGACGCAGCGATTGGTTTTCATGACCGACTTGATGATCGTGCCGGTGTCCATGGGCCGCAAGGTGCGCAGGTCGATGACCTCTGCGCTGATGCCATCTTCTGCCAGCTTGTCGGCGGCTTCGAGTGCGTATTGCATGCCGATGCCAAAGCTGACGATGGTTACGTCGGATCCCTCGCGCCAGATCCGGGCTTTGCCGAACGGGACGATGAAATCATCCATCATCGGCACGTCAAAGGCGCGGCCATAGAGGATTTCGTTTTCCAAAAAGACCACCGGGTTCGGGTCGCGGATGGCGGTTTTCAGCAGGCCCTTGGCGTCAGAGGCGCTGTAGGGCATCACAACCTTGAGCCCCGGCACGTGCATGTACCACGCGGCATAGTCCTGGCTGTGCTGGGCCGCTACGCGAGCGGCGGCGCCGTTCGGACCCCGGAACACCATGGGTGCGCCCATCTGTCCACCGGACATATAGAGCGTCTTGGCGGCGGAGTTGATGATGTGGTCAATCGCCTGCATCGCGAAGTTGAAGGTCATGAATTCCACGATCGGACGCAGGCCGCCGAAGGCCGCGCCGGTGGCAATACCGGCAAAACCGTGTTCTGTGATCGGGGTGTCGATCACGCGCTTGGAGCCAAACTCGTCCAGCAGGCCCTGAGACACTTTGTAGGCGCCCTGGTATTCGGCCACCTCTTCACCCATCAGGAACACGGTTTCATCGGACCGCATTTCTTCAGCCATTGCGTCGCGCAGCGCTTCGCGGACCGTCTGGCTTTTCATTTGCGTGCCTTCGGGCCAGTCGGGACTGGCGTCGGTTTTCGGCGCGGCCGGGGCAGGGGCGGCGGCGGGTTCGGCGGCAGGGGCTTCGGCGGGCACGTCTTCGCCTTCCTCGACCAGGATCGCGATGGCTGTGTTCACTTTGACGCCTTCGGTGCCTTCGGCGATGAGAATCTTTCCGACAATGCCTTCGTCGACCGCTTCGAATTCCATCGTCGCCTTGTCGGTTTCAATCTCGGCAAGTATGTCACCGGAGGCCACGGTGTCGCCCTCCTTGACCAGCCATTTTGCAAGTGTGCCTTCTTCCATCGTGGGCGAGAGGGCGGGCATCAAAATTTCGGTTGCCATATCTTTGGTCTCCCCTCAGGCGTCGGCGTAAATGTCGGTCCACAGCTCTTCGAGCGCGGGTTCCGGGCTTTCGCGTGCGAAATCGGCGGCTTTGTTGACGATGTTCTTGATGTCCTTGTCGATCGCCTTCAGCTCATCCTCGGTCGCGTGGCCGCCTTGCAGCAGCAGGTCGCGCACATGTTCAATGGCGTCTTTTTCTTCGCGCACCTTCTGCACCTCTTCGCGGGTGCGGTACTTGGCCGGGTCGGACATGGAATGGCCGCGGTAGCGGTAGGTCTTGACCTCGAGGATATAGGGGCCTTTGCCCGCGCGGCAGTGCGCCACGGCCTTTTCTCCCGCTTCCTTGACCGCCAGCACATCCATACCATCCACAGCTTCGCCAGCGATGCCGAAGGCTGCGCCCCGCGTCCACAGATCGGGGGTAGAGGTGGAGCGGTTTTGCGCCGTGCCCATGGCGTATTGGTTATTCTCGATCACGAAAACCACTGGAAGGTCCCAGAGCGCGGCCATGTTGAAGGTTTCATAAATCTGGCCCTGGTTGGCAGCCCCGTCGCCAAAATAGGTGAAGGTGACGCGGCCGTTTTCCTTGTACTTGTCAGAAAAGGCCAGGCCAGCGCCCAGTGGGACCTGTGCACCGACAATGCCGTGGCCGCCATAAAAATGCTTCTCTTTCGAAAACATGTGCATGGAGCCGCCCTTGCCCTTGGACAGCCCCCCTTCGCGGCCCGTCAGTTCGGCCATGACGCCGCCAGGGTCCATGCCGCAGGCCAGCATGTGGCCATGGTCACGATAGGAGGTGATGCGCTTGTCGCCCTCTTCGGCGGCGGCTTCCAGCCCGACGACCACGGCCTCCTGACCGATGTAGAGGTGACAGAAGCCGCCAATCAGGCCCATCCCATAAAGTTGCCCGGCCTTTTCTTCGAATCGGCGGATCAGCAACATGTCACGGTAGTAGGCGGAAAGCTCCTCGGCAGAAACGTTTGGTTTCTTTGTTGTTTTCCTGGCGGCCATGTGGTCGGGCCTCCTCTTTCCCAAAGTAGTTTAGCGTTAAACTATATTTTACAGGAAAAATTTACGTCGGGCGAGTGATAAGTTGACGCGGGAGCAAGGCAGGCTGAAAATCGCGGTTTTCCAGAAGGTTATTCGTGTTTCAACGCCGGGCCGCCAGACCGGCCAAAAAGCAAACGACAACGATCAGGGCAATCGCCATCACGCTGATGAAGGCGATGCCTGCCACAGTTTCTATTGGCATGACTGCATCGATCGGGTCGACCAGCAACATGCTGACCTGAAACGTCTTGCCCAGAACAATAGCAAGAAAGGCGAGCGGAACAAGAAACAAGAGGCCACCGAGTATTGTTGTTTTCACCACATGTCTCCTGACAGGCTGGCGCACGGAAAAGGCACCGCTGTCCTACCGCCAGCTGAGGAAACAGGTACGGGACAAGCCCGGCTTATCGAATAACGATTTCGTCGGCGCGCAGCAGACCCAGAACTTCGCGAGCCTGCTGGTCCAGCAGATCAAGATCCAGATAGTCGTCTGAAAGGCGTTTGGTCAGGTTTTCCATCTCATCGATTTCTGCCTGCAGTCCGGCTAGATTGAGGTCCAGAGTGTTGCGCTCGGCTTCGATCTCCACTCGCTGGAAAAGGCCATAATCCCCCTGCACGGCGGCGAAGGTAAAATAAACGGATAGCGCGAACGCCACCGCGAAAAAGACCAGGGGTCCGAAACCGGGTCGATTGGAACGCATGTCTGCCTTGCCTCTGTGACGTTTTTTGCACGCCTTTGAGCAATTATGTCATATCTGGTCCGGCTTGTGAATCCCCCGAGAAAAGGGTCAGCCTGCGACAGACGCCTTGTGGATGCTGTCAACGCTGGCGGCGAGCGCTGCGTCAAATTCTGCGTCGGTCTGCTGGGCGCTCAGTCCTTCGCTAAGCGCGCGGGAGAAGCTGGCGATCATGCCGGAGTTCTGGTCCAGCCGTGCGTTTGCTTCGTCGCGGGAATAGCCGCCCGACAGGGCCACGACCTTCATCACCGCCTTGTGGTCGACCAGCGGTTTGTAATGGTTGGCAACCTCGGGCAAGGTCAGCTTCAACATGACCTGCACACCGTCTCCGAGCTGGTCCAGCTGGTTTTCAATCTCGTCGCGCAGGATCTCTTCGGCCTCGGCCTTGTCGGCGATGGAAATAGTTACTTCGGGTTCGATGATCGGGATCAGCCCGTGGCTGAGGATGCGTTTGCCGATTTCGAACTGCTGCGCCACGTTGGTGGCGATCCCGGTGGGCGATGCGGCATCCACAACCGACCGCATCTTGGTACCAAAGATGTTTTTCGACACGGCCTTTTCCAGCAGCGCGTCGAGTTCTGGCATCGGCTTCATCAGGCGAACACCGTCTTCTTCGTCGGCCAGCCCCTTGTCGACCTTCAGAAAAGGCACAACGCTCTTGTCTTCCCACAGGTAATCCGCTGTGGGCTTGCCTGCGATCTCACCATCCATGGTGCGTTCAAACAGGATAGCGCCGACGATCTTGTCCCCGGAAAACGAAGGGCTCTGAACGATGCGGGCGCGCATCTGGTGGATCAGGTCGAACATGCCCTCTTCGCTGGACCAGGCGCTTTCGTCCAAGCCGTAAAGCCCAAGGGCTTTGGGGGTGGAGCCGCCGCTTTGGTCCAGCGCGGCCACAAACCCGTTGCCGGTGCGAATTTTGTGTGCCTGATCTTTGTTCATGAATATCCCCATTGAAATTGGAAAAGCCCGCGCAGGCGGTATTGGCTGGTTCTAGGCCAGCCCCTGCGCGCTTGCAATTGGTGGTACCGCTAACGGCGGCTAACAGCGACTATTTCAGCCCTGAAGGCACGTCTTGATTAATCCAATCGCGCAGAACACCGTTTTCCAGGCTGGTGATTTCCTTGCTCCAGGCGGCTTCGTCCCCGCGAAGGCGCATGAGTTCCTCGATCTCGTCGCGGATGGCCGCGCCCGAGGCATCGCCCGCCGCTGCCGCCATCGAGGCCCAGTAATAAGCTGCGCGGTAAGACCGGTATCGCCCGGTACCGTTCAGGAAACCGCGAGCCGCCTGCCGCATTGCCAGGACCGAGCCGTAGACCGCCGGGTCCGGGCCACCGCCTGCTTCGTTCTGCAGTTCGATCATGCGATCATAGCTGGTGCCGCGTTCAGCTAGATCCAACACGGCCAACGCGCCGGGTACGTTGTTTGCGGCTGCCCGCAAGGCATGACCATAGGCGGTGCCGGGGTCCTTTTCGGCCAGCGCCCCGGCGATCAGGTATGCAGCCTCTGCATCGCCATTGCGCGAGGCTTTGGCCAGCAATTGCAGCGCGCTATTGAGGTTGCGCGGGGTGCCGATGCCAGTCAGCATCGCGCGGCCCAGCTCCAGCGCGTTTGGTGGTACCTCCTCGCTGTTCAGCGCGCTTTGAAGCACGGCCACCGGGATCACGGTGTCCAGACGCGGGGCATGGTCGTTCAGCACCGGCGCCAATGCATCGAACAGCGGCTGGAAAGCTGCGGCACTTGCTTCATCCAGCCGAAACGGGCCGTTGGTGATATTGGTGGCCAGCACGATGCGCCGCGCGCCATTCGCCATACTTGCGGCCAACGCTCCGGCTTCGGCCGCAAAACGTTGCTGGTCTTCCGACAGCTGTGGGGCGTCGACGCCGTTCTCATCACTCAGCGCGCCGGCCACGGCTCCGGCCACGATCTGTTGCAACGTTTCCGGCGTCCGGATGTCAGGCGGCATCACCCGCTGTGCCATGGCCCAGCCGCCCCGGTCGTCGATGGTCAGATGTGCGCTGTTCAGGTCCAGCGCCATGCGCGGTTCTTCGGTTTCGGGGTCCAGCCGGAAGCTGACATAGTCGGCATCCACGTTGATCGCAAATGCGGCGACCTGGTCCAGATCGGCGGAGATATCGGCCACCAGCCCGCCTGAGGCATAATCATATTCCACGTTCAGATCGACCCGTGGCAGGGCCACGCTCTGCAACCCCAGCCCATAGGTTATGCCGCGCGCTTCGGGCGGCAGGCAGCCCATGCCGACATTTACCTGGTCCAGTGCTAAATGCAGGCGGGAGGCATCGAGCCGGTCCAGCGGCTGGCCTGCAACAGTGGCCCGTGCGGCTGTAATCTTGCAGGCATCGGGGGCAAAGCCCGGCAGATGTGGGCGGATGTCCAGATCCAGCAGGGTCAGCCGGGTGGCCAGGGGATCAAAGCTGATCTGTGTATAGCGGATATCCGCCAGAACGCGGGCGGTGCTGAGCATGGAATGCAGGAAAGCTGTGGTCACGGTTTCGAAGTTGAAGACATCAAAAAGGCCGGGGCGTTGCGGGTTGGTGTCCTGTGCCAGAGCGGACTGAACGGGCAGGGCGAGTGCAAGCGCAATGGCGGCGGGGCGAATCTTGGGAGGGGTCACGTGGCAGCACAACCTTCTGGAATGGACGCAATATAGGTAGTTTACATCGGGTTTGGGGCAGGCGTTAAACTTTTCGGCTTTTGGGAATAGAGCCTTGGAAACCGACCGGAACAGATAACGACCCAGCGTGTAAACGCGGACCTTTGACCGCCGTTCAGCTCGCTTCCAGCGCCGCGACACCTGGCAGGGTTTTGCCTTCCATCCACTCCAAGAACGCGCCGCCTGCGGTGGAGATGTAGGTGAAATCCTCCGCCGTTCCGGCCTGGTTCAAAGCTGCGACAGTATCGCCTCCACCTGCGACAGAGATCAGCGTGCCCGCCTTGGTCTGCTTCGCGGCCTGCTGTGCGGCGGCGTTGGTGGCCGCATCAAACGGGGCAATCTCGAACGCGCCCATCGGACCGTTCCAGATCAGCGTGCGGGCGTCTTCGAAGACATCGGCAATGCGGGCAACGGTTTTCGGCCCGGCATCTAGGATCATCGCATCCGCCGGACACGCGTCTGCCGGCACGGTTTCATGCTCGGCCCCGGCCTTGAATTCGCGCGCCACCACAATGTCGACAGGCAACAGGATGGCGCAGGTTGCGGCCTGAGCCTTGGTCAGAATTTCCCGCGCCGTATCTGCCATGTCGTGTTCACACAGCGATTTACCCACGTTGATCCCTTTGGCTGCGAGGAAGGTGTTGGCCATGCCGCCGCCGATCACTAGCGTATCCACCTTGCTGACCAGATTGCCCAGCAGGTCCAGTTTGGTGGAGACCTTGGCGCCGCCGACCACGGCCACCACCGGCCGCTTTGGGGCCCCCAGGGCGGCCTCCAGCGCCGACAGCTCGGCCTGCATCAGGCGTCCGGCGCAGGCGGGCAGCAGATGGGCCAGCGCCTCGGTCGAGGCATGCGCCCGGTGGGCGGCGGAAAATGCGTCATTGCAATATATGTCACCCAGCGCGGCCACCTCACCGGCGAGGGTGGCATCGTTCTTTTCCTCACCCGGGTAGAAGCGCGTGTTTTCCAGCAGTACAACCGTATCCGCCCCGGCGGCGCCAATGGCGGCCTCGGCGGCCGGACCTCGGCAATCTGCGCAGAACAGCACCGGCGCGCCGAATACCGCCTCCAATGCGGGAACCAGCGGGCGCAGGGACACCTCGGGCACGACCTGTCCCTTGGGACGGCCGAAATGGGCTAGCAGGATCGGCGTGCCACCTGCGGTCAGGATATCGGCAATGGTAGGCGCGACGCGGCGCATGCGGGTGTCATCGGTCACGGTGCCGTTTTCGACAGGGACGTTGATGTCCACCCGCACCAGCACCCGCTTGCCCGCAAGATCCATATCATCCAGCGTTTTCCAACCCATCTGCCTGCTCCTGTCCTGTTTCCAATGCTCCAAACGGTGCGCCAACCGCCAAACCACACGCGCGCTCTTTCACCGCTTCCGGGCCTACCGTCAATGCGTCACTTGGCAATTGGCCCGCGCGGCCTTAGGTATCGCGGCAACGCCTGAAGAACGGAGAGCCCCATGGCCGAGATCAAAGACCCCGAAAACACCATCCTGATGGAGCTGAAAGACGGCACCGTTGTGATCGAACTTTTGCCCGATGTGGCCCCGAAACATGCTGAGCGCATGAGACAACTGGCGCGTGACGGCGCCTATGACAATGTCTGCTTTCACCGTGTGATTGACGGGTTCATGGCCCAGACCGGCGACGTCAAGAACGGGAACATGGAAGGCGATTTCAACATCCGTATGGCCGGGACCGGCGGCTCGGAATATGACAATCTGCCAGCCGAGTTTTCCAAACTGCCGCATGATCGTGGCACGCTGGGCGCGGCGCGGTCGCAGCATCCCGACAGTGCAAATTCGCAGTTTTTCATCAATTTCAGCGACAACCACTTCCTGAACGGTCAGTACACGGTCTATGGCCGCGTGATCGAAGGGATAGAGCATGTCGACGCGATTGTGCGTGGTGAGCCGCCGGTCAGCCCGGACCGCATGATCAGCGTTAAGGTTGCCGCCGATGCGTAGTCTGGCGGTTTTGCTGTCGCTGCTGGCCGGGCCGGCCTTGGCCACCGGCCTGCAGATCGAGGTTGCGGGCGAGGCCAATGGCACGATCACGATCGACCTGCTGGATGATGTGGCCCCGAAACACGTAGCCCAGATCGCGGCGCTGGCTGCCGATGGGGCCTATGATGGTGTGGTGTTCCACCGCGTTATCGATGGCTTCATGGCTCAGACCGGTGATGTGGAGTTTGGGGACAGTACCGATGCCGGGTTTTCCATGCGCATGGCCGGGCGCGGTGGGTCGGATCTGCCGGATCTGCCAGCGGAGTTTTCCAAGGTGCCTTATGACCGGGGGGTCGTTGGCATGGCGCGGTCGCAGAACCCAAACAGTGCCAATTCGCAATTCTTCATCATGTTCGCCCCCGGCTATTTCCTCAACGGGCAGTACACCGTGGTGGGGCGCGTGACGGACGGCATGCAGGTGGTCGATGCCATCAAGCGCGGCGAGGGTCCTAACGGGTCTGTGATTGGTACGCCGGACATGATGAAAAAGGTTACGGTGACAGATTGAGGACGTGCCGGAATTTGGGAAATTCCGGCAGTTTTCATAGATGAAAACAGCCCCTCCCGATGGGAGGGGCGGGGCTGCGCCCCCTGGCTTGCGGGCGCGGCAAACTCCCCCTGAGGTATTTTTGAACACAAGAAGGCGTGGTCAGCGCTTTCCAGGCGACGGCACCATGTCCCATTCTCCGGGCGGCAGGCCGTCCAAGCTCCAATCCCCAATCCGCCAACGGATCAGGCGCAGAGTGGGATGACCCACGGCAGCGGTCATGCGGCGGACTTGCCGGTTACGGCCTTCGGTGATGGTGAGCTGCAGCCAGTTGTCGGGCACAGACTTGCGCACGCGGATCGGCGGCGTGCGGGGCCAGAGGTTTTGGGGTTCGGTGATGGGCTCGGCCAGAGCTGGTGCGGTGGGCCCGTCCTTGAGCGTTATGCCGTTGCGCAGAGCCTGAAAGGCGGTTTCATCGGGCATGCCTTCGACCTGAACGAGATAGGTCTTGGCCATCTTGTGCTTGGGGTCCGAGATGCGGGCCTGCAGGCGGCCATTATCGGTGAGCAGCATCAGCCCTTCGCTATCGCGGTCGAGCCTCCCGGCAGGATAGATGCCGGGACAGTCGATGTAGTCCGAAAGGGTCTGGCGCGGGGTGTCAGTGCCACGGTCGGTGAACTGCGGGAGCACATCGTATGGCTTGTTGAAGCGGACAAGGCGGGTCATGCCCCGCCCTAGCGGGCCGGAGCGGAGGCCGCAAGCGTGGGGACATCTGGATACCTGTCACAGCATTGTCATTGAAACGGCCTAACCAATGGCCAGATATTGTGGCAAATCAAGGCTTGTCAGGGGCCAGACACGAGATATAGTCACTTTTGCGACGGGGTGGCTTCCCGCCGTAGGGCCGCGAGATCGGGCAGACAGGGCAGAGACGGAGCCTATGAACGGAGATTTCAGGACAGAATTTGTCAGGGCGCCATCCGCGCTGAAACAGCACCCGGCGCTGGTGCTGAACGCGGATTACCGGCCACTGTCGTACTATCCGCTGTCGCTGTGGCCCTGGCAGGAGGCGGTCAAGGCTGCCTGGCTGGACAGGGTGGATATTGTGGCCGAGTATGATGAAGTGGTGCGCAGCCCCAGTACGGTGATCCGAATACCGTCAGTCGTTGTGCTGAAAGATTATGTAAGACCTCAAAAGCGCGTGGCCTTCACGCGCTTTAATTTGTTTTTGAGGGATGAATTCCGCTGCCAGTATTGCGGGTGCAAGGGCGATCTTACCTTTGACCACGTTGTGCCACGGGCTGCGGGCGGGGTGACGAGCTGGGAGAATGTGGTGGCGGCCTGTTCGCCCTGCAACCTGAAGAAAGGCTCAAAATCGCTGCACCGGGCCGGCATGTCGCTGCGGCGTCCGCCACGGCGACCGGGCGCGGAGGAGCTGCGCAATGTGGGCCGCAAGTTCCCGCCGAACCATCTGCATGAGAGCTGGATGGACTTCCTGTATTGGGATGCAGAGCTGGACGCCTGATTGCGTTCAAGCGCTGAGCGACCGAGACGTCATTTTCTGATCCGCGAACACAGTGGCGCCGCAGGTTCACCCGTGACTTTGCCCTCAGTTGCGTGGCATCCGCAATGCCATCAACCAGATCGCAGCCAGGCCAAACGAGATCACCGCGTTCCAGCCGGCCATGCTCAAACCCAGCATCTGCCAGGGGACATCGTCGCAGCGAACCAGCGGGGCAGACATGATCTGGTTCAGCAGATCGTCCGAGGACAGGTTGGAAATATCGCCCGAAGTGCAGGTATCCGGCCCCTTCCACCAGCCACGTTCCACCCCCATGTGGTAGATGCCGATCGCGCCGGTCAGCGCCGCCGCCAGTGCGCCGGCCAGCAGCATCAGCGCGACTGGAAGGGCCAGCGCGGCCAGCCCGATCATAATAGCCGCGCCATGCGGCCAGCGCTGCCAGATGCACATTTTGCATGGGGCCAGCCCGCCGATATGCTGGAACGCAAATGCGCCGAGCAGAAGTAGGGCAGAGCCAAACATGGCAATCACAATCAGGTTGTTTCGCGTCACGGTGACCTCATTTCAGTCGGTATAGAGGAAGGACGAAAATTCAGCATGGTCAGTCATAGGCCGATCCAGCCTTTGATCAGGCTGGCCAGAGAAACGCCTGCAAATACCAGTGTGGCGATCCACGCGGTACCGAGGATGGCACCTAGGATCACCAGAACGCCGTCCCGTTGCAGCAGGCCCATCGATACAAGCACAACCGCGAAGCCGGGCACGGAGTTGGTGCCGGGCAGCGGTACCATGATTGACGCGCTGAAGAGGATCAGCGCCAAGCCCACGGCCCGGTCTGCTGGTGAGTAGGTCAAAACGCTCAGACGCGGTCGGCTGACTGCTTCTATCCGTACAAGCCAAGGTTCCGCACGGCGCGCAAGGTCGTGCAAACGCTCGGTCGAGATTGTTCGCCCGCCAAGATTTTTGGGCAGCCAGGGCGTTTTACGGCCCAGCACGATCTGCACCGAAACAAGCATCAGCGGCAGCGCGACGATCTGCGGAATGCCGTATAGAAATGGGATACAGCAGGGCAGGGCAAGAACCAGCAGAAAGAGACCAAAGGCTCGTTCGTGAAGCTCGGACAAAACCCAGTTCAGTTCGACCGCATCGCCTTTTGCGTCCGCGGCCAGTAAATGGAGTCGCTGCGATATCGCCATGCTCTCATGGAGGCCCGCTGCCATTGAACCATCTCCTGGATATTTTGCTCTTATGCGATGACGGCGCTGTTGGCGTATCGACTAACAAAACTGGTCTGGGGACTCCAGAGCCAGCAGGTTGGTCTGGTATTGAATGATCGCTATGGGCTGCCCCTTGAACGCGGTGTTCAAGAACAAGATCACCCACCGACTGACGCGGCCCGTGGGGCGACCCTCCCTGACCAAGGTCAAACGGTTCTTTGAGGAGTTCCAATATCAGGCCGCATGTTGGGTCAAGGAGCGCCGTGTGGTCGCCAAAATTGAACGGCATCCGAGAGAGCCGTTCCCCAGGGTCGGCTTCATCGTCATAAACCTGCCCATGGAGCCGCATTAGGTCACCCGCTTTCACAATCGACGCGGCACGGCCGAGCACCACATCAAGGAAGGCAAATACGCCTTCTAATGGACGCGCCTGTCCTGCAAACGGTTCCGCAACAACGAGGTACGGCTACAATTGCATGAACTGGCCTACATCCTGGCCACCTTTCTGTGCTGCATCAAGCTACCCTAGGAAATGGCCGACTGGTCGCTGACCAGCCTGCAGCTAAACTAAACAAAATGGGGCCCGAGTCGTGCGTCACGCTTGCGCTATCCCCTTCCAATTGGCCGAGGTCGCGGTGACGGGCGCGATGATGCGCGCCATTCTTGCAGCCATCCGCCATTTTCTAGTGCCACTGTCATGTGCGTGACTGTGACCCAGGCCCAAACTGAATGAATGCCTCAGAACAATCTGTTTACCGCGCGGAAAAACTTCACCAACGGTCCAGGATGACACATATTCTCGACTTGATCTGCCCAACTCCGGGCGTCCTCGCGGCCGGGTACGCTCTTCGGAATGCAAAGCACTTGATTCGTTGACATTTTTCCGGTCGATATGCGCGTTAACTAGTTTTTGTAATGAGTTAGAAAATTGATTCGATGTCGCGCGCTATCCTTATTTTGATCGCAACGGTTGCTGTATTGAGCGGAGCGGCTTGGTTTTTGTACCAATTAAGGACTGACGTGACCGTGATTGGTATTCTCCATCCCAGCAAGGTGCATTCGCCTGCTGTGACGGGTTTTAAAGAACAGATGCAGGAATATGGCTACGTCGAAGGGTCCACTGTGACTTACCTATACGACGGCCCTGCAGGTTCCGGAAAAGAGCTTTCGCATCGCGCCAAAGAACTTGTGGAACAGGGCGCCACGCTGAAATTCACGGCGAGCACACCCGCGACGAAAACTGCGCTTGCAGCCGCAGAAGGTACTGATATCCAGATCATATTTGGGCCCGTTAACGATCCGGTTGGTGCCGGCATTGTAGATAGTTTGCGTCGCCCCGGGGGTAACGCGACAGGGGTAACTCTGGCGCCATCAACCGCAAGGCGCCTGGCCTGGTTCAAGGAGATTGACTCCACCGCGACCCGCATTCTGGTCCCGTACAACCCGCGAGATCGGAGTTCGATGACCTCTTTTTCGCGGGTCAATGCTGCATCTGCGTCATTGGGATTGAAGATCATTGCGAGCGAGGTCGAAAATCTTGACGACGTAAGGGCGCTCTTCAGCGCACTGCCAGAAGATATCGATGGCGTGTTCCTGCCAAGGGACTCGATGATCACTTCTGCTATCCAGGATATCGTTGCGGCAACCATCGACCGCCAGCTCATCTTATCGGGTCCAGGGTTTTCTCAAGTGATGCGGGGGGCGCTCTATGCGTATGGTGTCCGCCAGCCTTCGGTAGGCCGTACAGCGGCGCGACTGGCCAACGAGGTCTTTTCTGGCGCGGATCCAGCCGTTATTCCAGTTGAAGAGGAACAAAGTAACCTCTTTATCAACACCGAGACTGCAAAGCAGATTGGCTTGACGCTTTCGCCCTCGCTGCTCTCCCAGGCAAAGGCGCTGTTGCCATGATACGGCTAAACCAGACGCTATTGCTATGATAAGGCTGGAGCATAGTGCCTAGGGGCAGCATCAAAACCAGTATACGCGACGAGATATCTCGGACGTTTTTACTGGTGGGGGTGCTTCCGTTGCTCGCCGTAGGGATCGTCACGGTCGCGCTGGCATTCCTTCATCTTCACGAGGTCATATTCGCCCAACAGAAGCAGCGCGTGGTGACCGTTGCAAAGTTGGTCGAGGGCGTTTTACAGCAACAACTCTACGACGCAAGCCGCAATATCGAAGCCAGTGCCCTCCTGATCCAGGGCCTGGACGACTGGCAACCGGTTCTTCAGACATATGTGCTGCAGCGGCCTTCCGTCGCTGATGTTGCGCTCTACTCCCCGCAAGGCGACGAGTTGCTGCGCGTTAATAGGGATTTATTGGTCGAACGGAGGAATTCACCCTCTGCAGAAGTTATGGAGCTTGCCGCCGCACTCTCCCAGAACGGGGAGCCCTCGGTTGTCCGATTCCACAGGGATGACGTGAGCGGCGAACAGATACTGACCATCGCAACGCCGTTCTTTGATCTTGTCGAAAAGCGGCTAGACTATGTTTTGCTGACGGAACAGGGCCTGCTGCCCCTGTCATTGTTGCTGAGCGATCTGCCGCGTGTGAATGGATCTACTTTGTAACTGCTCGACGCATCGCAACAGGTCTTGGCGCACCAAAACCCCAGCCTGGCTTTAAGCGGGGTATTTCCTGATGGGTTCAGCATTGATGAGGCTGGAGAGGATCTCATCCAGACTGGCCTGAACGGTGAGCCTGCGCTGGTCAGCCTGCATAAGATTGCTGTAGGCGGGGTTCCGCTCTGGGTAATCGCGGAGCACTCCCTTTGGCCCACAATTGGTGAGCAAACGCTACACTTCATAGGGATCCTCGTTCTGATCATTTCCGCGATCTTGATGCTCTGGACCCTGAGGCGAACGATATCCAATCGCATCGTGAAGCCTGTCGAAAAGCTATCTCTCGTGGCCCAAGCCGTTGCCGACGGCGATATGACGGTTCGGACACGTTTGAACAGCAAGGACGAAATTGGGCGGCTCTCCGTTGCGTTTGACACGATGTTGGGCAACCTCGCGGCCGCCGAACTCGAGCTGGTTTTTCATCAACAGTTGTTGGAAAGATCAATTGTTAAGGCGCGCGCGGCTGAAGAACGGTTCCGCCAGCTATTCGAATACACCAGTGTCGCCAATTTAGTCACCAATGAAAAAGGCGAAATTGAAACTACAAACGCTTCAGCTCAGCGGATGTTTGGCTACACAGAAAAGGAGTTAAGCGGAAAGTCAATTGGGGCGCTCATTCCAGCCCTGACGACTACGAATGATGGAACCCTCGACTTGGGGCCTTCTGACCTTAGTATCACAAAGGGCGCTGATTTCATCGGCAAGGACAGCGCAGGAAGAGAGCTAACTCTTCTAATCCGTGTTGGTGAAGCACTTGGAAGCGCTGATAAGTACCTGATCCTTTCGATTGCAGACGTCACTGAACAGCGCGAGTTGTAAAACAGGCTGGCAAGATCACAAAAAATGGAGGCCATCGGCCAACTCACTGGAGGAGTAGCCCACGATTTCAACAACTTGTTGGCCATCATTTTGGGCAATCTTTAGCGCCTCAGTGACGCAGATTTGAAGGCAAATGATTGCGCGCTTCTGGAACCAATCATAGATGCGGCATTGCGAGGAGCAGAACTAACGCGGAATATGCTGAGTTTTGCTCGGCAGGCTCCGCTGGTGCCGACAAATGTCGATCTGAACATGCTGATAGGGAATATCGAGAGTTGGATCACTCGAACTATCCCGTGCACGATTGACCTTAAAACCTCGCTTTTGGGTGACCTTTGGCAGGTTAAGGTAGATGCAAGCTCCGCCGAGCACGCTTTGATTAATCTGATCGTAAATGCGGTTGACGCTATGCCAGACGGCGGCAAGCTTACTATCGAAACTTCAAATGTTTGGATTGAAGAAGGAAATGCCGATTTAAGGAGCGAAGAGATTGAGCCTGGCCAATATGTTCTTCTCGCCGTCAGCGATACCGGTTCCGGGATTTCGAAAGAGAACCTCGAACGGATATTCGAGCCCTTTTTTACGACCAAGCCTCTTGGCTCTGGTACTGGGCTTGGTTTGGCGATGTTGCAGGGCTTTATGCAGCAATCTCAGGGTGCCGCTCGCGTCTCTTCGGAACTCGGGGTTGGCACTACCGTAAACCTTATTTTAAGCCTCAATCCACAACGACGGAACTTGCACAGATAGATGCTCAGGACGCGCGCGCAGCTGCTACGGAACTGTCTGATACAAAAGGCGACGAGGGGGCAAACATCTTTGTCGTAGAGGACAATCCTGAGGTCCTGAGCGTCATGTCAGAAATACTCAGAGACGCTGGCTATCGGGTAGTCCCAGCAGAATCAGAAGATCGAGCTTGGGAAATGTTGCCTGAATATCCCGAAATTGACGTCTTAGTTACTGATATCGTCATGCCAGGTAAGCTCCAAGGTACGGACCTCGCCAACCGTTTGCGCGACGTTCGCCCCGAATTACCGATTATCTTCATGTCCGGTTACGCACCCGAAACGGGTGTACATGCGTCCAGCCGTCGTCGGGAGGACAAGCACTTGATGAAACCTGTCCGGAAAAGCGATCTGTTGGATGCTTTGACAAGCGCAATTGCTAGCAGGCTGAACAACTGCCCAAATTAACCGCCAAAGCAGCCGGCTGTTTCGACCACGTGACACTGGCTTTGCGTAATCGCAGCTGCACCCGTGTCGCAAGATACCGCTCAAAAACCATTTGCAGCGAGTTGTCGGTTGGAGGGGCAGGGGGAGGCAGGGTGCCAATACCTCCGCCTTGTTTCAGTTGCAGCAGCTCGGCGCTTGCTTCATTTTTGGCGTGGACCAGAGGCATCAGGTCAACGTCAGCGATTTGCTTTCTGACCGTCCGTCCTTGCTTTACTCTGGCTTCAACAAAATAGCCGACTTTACCCTTCGCCGTTACCTTGATACCACGTCCTCTCAGGGACGAATCCCGGATGTACTAAACATCTCCAGTTGCCTCAATCCTTGCGATTGTTGTCTGTGTGATGGTTGCCATTCGTAAAAGTCCCCTGCTTGTTTAAGTAGACGCTTGATAGACGAATTAAGCACAGTAGACGGTAGCAGGCAGAGAAAGACGAACCGCTGATCTCTTTAAAACCAGGAGGTTAGCATGGTGGCCCAAGTGGCGGAATGGTAGACGCAGGGGATTCAAAATCCCCCGCCTTCACGGGCGTGAGAGTTCGAGTCTCTCCTTGGGCACCAACATGATTTTCCTAAAGAAAATCGGTTTTTCGCTTTGAGTCTCAAGCCATAAAACTCCGCAGAATTCAAACCGTGTAAGCAAATTGTAAGCAAATGAAGCGTGTAAGTATCAGGTTGGTGATTGACGTTGCCCCCTGAAATAGGGCCACGAGGGTGTTAGTGATCCGTCCAAACAAAGGATGGACTATGAAGTGCAGATTTTCAGACGAACAGATCATTGGGATGATCAAGGAGTACGAGGC
>JAEPNQ010000051.1 GCA_017643305.1 Marinibacterium sp.
CGAGACGGGACATGCCCTGTCCCATCAGCACCTCAACCTGTCGTAACTTCGAGACAATCTCTTCGGGCTTGGGTCGCCTGTTTGCCATTCTCGGTCCTCCGTTTCCTAAACATAGCGGTGGACCAGTTCAGTTGGGGAGGGTCACTTTTGGACCGTAGCAAAAGGGTATACCCCAGCGGAACAGGTGGTCATCTCCATATCGACCGTTGATATCTCAAGTGGTCAAGCGATAGCGTGTGCTGCCGGACAAGGCGCAATGGTTCCCCGGTCTCATCCACACGCAAGTTGTCATCGATCACCAGCGCTCCGCGATCCAGCAGAACGTGGTGGTTGGGACAGAGGCAAAGGAGGTTTGCCAACTCGTCAGGACCGTTGTGAGGCGCACCGAGCGGGCGGATGTGTGCTGCCTCCGCGTATGGGCCTCCAGCACAGTCCAATCGCACTCCACACACCTGGCAGGTGAAACCGTGTAGCTCCTTAACTTTGCGCCCAAGCGCCGTATCCCTGACGATCCTCTGTATCGTTGTCTCTGCTCTGCGGGTTGGCTTGCTTTCCGCCTTTTGCTCGTCTGATTTGTCTTTGTTTGCATCGGCATGGTACTCGAGTGACAGCAAGCGGAACCTGCAAACAAGGAAGCCATGCTTGCCTTCGGACCTCCAATAGCTGTCAACGCTGTATAGTCCATCATATCGGTAACCCACCGCGGGTGAGTGTTCACTCTTGTGCCCTGAGCCTCTGATAACCCTGACCGGTAATCCCTGGAGGCAGCTTGTCACTAGGGCTTGGTTCTTCCGGACGAACTCTTGATCGGCCACCTGGCGCCCAGTGTTTGGGTCTCGTCCACCGTCTCCCGTGTAGATGACCGTAGACCCGTGGTCAGCGTCGTCCACATAGCCGCCAGAAAGAACGATGCTTTCAGCTCCGAACGCAGCGCGTCCAACGATGCCAGCCTGAAGCGCTCGGTGCACCCCAGCGTCATATAGCTGCCTACGGTCATCGAAATGGGTGCCGGCTGCTATCCCCATCACTTCGCCGATCGCCATGCGTAGTCTCCAAAATGTGTACCTGCGAAAGCCATTCTCAGGCTCTTAAGCCTGTTCGGCAACCCCTGCAGAGAGGAGGAAACGCTCCATTAAGCGATTGGTAGAACGCTCACATATTTTCTTTGGCAAACAAGCTCGGATCAGAACAGCACAGCTTGGGCAGAACATCAGTAGCTACTAAAGGTTTCATCACGGCTACGGTTTCTCGGGTGGGTGGGTAGCCTAGTGGGCCTATCGAGTTTGATGTCACAACAATAGCATGGCTGATTTGGCGTATCGCTCGTACACGCCAGAAAGTATCGTTGCGATGGACTAGAGTCCTACGGAGCACTGACAATTAAGCTGGACTACTGAAGTGGGGCTGACCAAGGAGATTCCAAAATATGACAGATACTTACATCATGTACACTCAAGAAGTGTTTGCGAATAAGTATGCCATGGAAGCAATGTTGCGAGACAATCAAGAAGTTGCTGAGCAAAACAAGGAAATACTATTTGAATATGGCTTACTTCGGATATCCTTCGGTATTGTTGATGACGAGGTTAATGACACATTTAAGCTGAGTTATGTTTACGAATTTGCAGACAAGTCAGCTTACCAAGCCTGTTCTAGAATAATAGACAAGCTGTCGGAGAAATTCGAACCCACACAAAATGAAATGCCAAGAAGATTAATCGGTGAGTGCTCCAAGACATACATGTCTATTTCAAAATAGATTTGCGACGATCTCTATGTGAAATTAGTCGAATGGCAACGTATATTTTTCAACATTGAAACCATAAATTTTCATATTCTCTAACCATCTAAAACCGACGTTATGTAACACGGTTATCGATGCCTTATTCTCTGGCAAAACTATGGCAACCACTTTTTCCCGTAAATCTTCAGATACACCTTTTCCAATCACAGCCAAAGCAGCTTCAGTTGCAATGCCTTTGCCCCAACAGCTGGGCAAGAAGCGGTAGCCAAAATCTACGCCATAGCTTTCATTCAAAAAGCCGCAGATTCCGAGAAATTCATTTGTGCTCTTATCTCGTATTGCATACCGACCATATCCATTCTTACTGTAGCTTGCTATATTTTCTGAGAGATATTCTTTCGTTTCCTCCATAGAGCTAGCCTTCCCATCAATATAACGTCGAACACTTAAGTCAGTGTCCATTAGATGGAGATCGATAAGATCATCTGTACATAAGTGATCTATCAATAGTCGTTCTGTTTTTAGCTGCATCGACGAATGTTGCCTTGATCGTGAATTTATAGCAAGCCTTGCCCTTTGCCCCACTCAAGTGGTCCGTCGCTATGTTTGGATTAATGGACCGATATTTCCTAAGTGAAATTTGTTTGCATCAGCTTTCTTGGTTTTCCGCCCGTTTGCAGGCGTGCTCGTTCTGAAAGAGGGTGAAACGCTGACTTTGACAGCCATCAAGGTGCCCAAGAGCCATCCAAACGCCAACTGTCGCAGCAAACCGACAAGTGTATGTACTCCGTTCTTGCCTCGCTGCGTATCTCGGAGAGACCTAGCCGCTAGCTCGTGCAGCTACCAAACAGCCCCTATGGCTACAGTGGCCACCGTGGGAATTTAGACTGCAAAAACTACTCTGCAACAATCATTAACCTGTTATGTATTATCCTGAATGGCAGGTTCAGATGATAGCGAGAGAGACCTGTTGCATCCTAATGTAACTTACTTGTGGGTTAAAAGTCGCAAGGTAAGACTGATCATCAAGCTCATAGCCCGATCGGATGACACTTGCTGGACTAACGACAACTTGAGGTGAGCAAATGACGGATACCCTTCCTAAAATTGACCGCTGGAACTCAGAGCCGTTGGATGTCCACACATGGTCAGACCATCCCGAGATCAAAACCTTATGTGATCGGTTGTATGATGAAGCTGGTTTGTCGGTGCTAGAACCTAAAGGTAATCGCAAGCCCAAGAGGACGGTAAGGGAAAGCCTCAGGGTGCTTATCCTCGATCTATATGTGAAGTGGCTCAAAGACCCATCCATCAGCATTGGCTTCAATAAAAGTAAGAGCAGCTACAAAGTCGGTAGTAGATACAATGGCCTGCACATCCCCGAGAAGATCATTGAGGTTGAGGCCCTCCTTGCAGATGCTGGTTATGTCGAGGAGTTGGGACACTTCCATAGCAACGACAAACGGTTTCGGAGCTACACGACACGGATCAGGCATACTGAGAAACTGCGGGACCTATTCGCTACGCTAACAATCGATCTTCACGACATCGACACCCATGCCAATGAAGAGTGCATCATTCTCCACGACAAGTATGTTTTTGACCCAGATGATGGTGCCAACCGAAAGATCGAATATCGCGACAACGACCTAAGTGAAGATGAAGTTGTCTTGCTGAATACGCTCAGGTCACAGCTTCAATCTTATAACGCTTTACTCAAACGAACTTTTATCGACATTCCTAGCTACACGTCGTCGACCTTCAAGCGCACCATAAGCAAGGGACGTAACAAGGGTCGTCAGCAAACCATATCCCTTGGTCCCGACAACAAATTCGTAGTGCGTGTATTTAATGAGGGCCTAAAAGGTCACTGGAAACGTGGAGGTCGCTTCTATCGAGGCTGGTGGCAGCAGATAGACAAAGAAGACCGGTCCAAAATCTACATCAATGACAAACCAACTCTGGAAGTGGACTTTAAAGCCTTCCATCCGAACTTGTTGTCTAACGAGCTAGGAGTGCGCTTGGCCGATGATCCTTATGACCTTGGGGACTTGCTACTTCCTGATGTTGTTACGACGAAGGAACAGCAGAGAGCATACGTCAAGCTCCTAGTCCTGATGGGGATCAACGCTGACAGCGACAAGAAAGCCTACCAAGCATTCCGGAATAATGACCGCAAAGACAAAGTTGCCAGTAGCCTTACAGACATACAGCTTGGAGAGCTTCTGAAAGGCTTTATCAACAAGCACCCTCAGTTCGATGGCGTACTCAATACTGGGCAAGCCCTTAGACTGATGAATATCGACAGCCAGATAGCAAATATGGTGCTTGATCACTTTACCCAGAAGGACATCCCAGTTCTCTGCATACATGACAGCTTTATCATTCAGTATGACAAGGAACCTGAACTGCGTCGCATCCTAGACCGGGCCACCCATCAGGTTACCAATTCAATTATAGACCATGACATTAAGAACATAAGGAATACCCATACAGGGAAAGTGACTGGCAATATTAAAGGATATGAGGAGCCTGTGGAGGTGCAGTTCCATACGCCCATACGGATTAAGCCTACCAAGCAGTACAATGACCGTAAGGCTAAGTTCGCTAAGTTTCTAGAGCTATCAGGATATAATCAAGATGGGTAATCCACCAAAAGCTGTAACTAAGTTCCTGTCTTTATGCCTCTCCCGTTACTAGAGGAAATAGAGATTGTCGTTTGAATACTGACCAGCAATATCAGGCTAAAGATCGTTAACAAAACTTAACTGAACAGAGGAGACTAGGAATGAAGTATTTGGGAATAGCAGTAATCATCGGGATTGTATTCGGCGCTTTTGTAATGGGCGGCGGAGGTGACAAAGCAGTTGACTTGTTATCGTTGGTTTTTGTGCTTGGTGTTGCGGCTGGCCATGCGCTAGGCGTTAAGGATGGCGAAAGCGCTATCAAACGTTTTGGTGATGGCTGCGTAAGAGGCGGCTGGCTGGGATTGCTTATTGGTTTAACTTTAATTGCGGGAAGTGAACAAGCAGCAGCCATGGACGTTAGCCACTTAATGTCAGCATTATCCATTGCTGTATTGACGCCGCTTTATGGTTACTTCTTCAAGATAATCACTATGCAACTAGATTGAGCAGATGCTTGGATAGTTGTAGCTCTTCTGTTTGAGCTACTAAGTGGTGCGGGTGGAGGGAGGTTCTGTTCCCTACAAAGGCATCACATCTAAGCTAACACTCTGTTTTTATTGCAACCATGCGTATGCAGTTCATGTCAATACGGCACTAAATGGTCAGTAATGCAGGATGCCCCCCCTGCGAGTAGCATGGCTCGCTGGAAGACCTTGAAATCACGTGCAGAGGTGCTTCTCCGGGATGGGACAGCCCTTGGGGATGAAAACAACATGTTCCCCACACGATTGGGCCAACCAACGAGCCGACCGCCACGCCAGAAAAAACAGACTTGAACGACGGTATACTTCTGAAATCTATTTCTCCGAATTTTCTGGTCTCAACACCACGGTGGTAAGTCTCGCAACCTGTTTAGATTGCACACTTTTGTGCAGTGCGGGAATTTTTTGCTCAGTTCCTGACCTAAATGGCTACTCTCTGGAGGTATTCCGCGAGCTTTCTTGTGGAGTACCCCTTGCCGTACCTCGTGCCGACACCGCCTACCGAACTCCAGCCTCCACATTGGTCGATAGCCTCAAGGGGTACATCAGCATCTCTCAAGCGGTCTCTGAAGCTGTGTCTCAGGCAATGCACCGTTTTACCACCATAAGACTGCTTAAGGTGCTTGCAGAGGGTTGCTGAAGCCCCTGTGTTATTCAAATGGCCCCCACCAGCATACCTTGGGAACAGGTAGGGACTATCGTTAGGAGCCTCTAGGAGCCGTTCTAGAGCTTCTCTGGCATTATCTGAGACTACTGGCAGCGACCTCTTGGAATTATCCGTCTTGAGCCTTCTGGAAGCGTTCTCCCTGATGTGGATTACCAGTAGATCATCTTCTGTGGTGACATCAGTCTTCATGAGACCAAGGACCTCAGATAAGCGGCATCCGGTCTCAGCCAGTATAGGGAGAATGAGCCTTAGTTTCCCGTAAGACAGCGACTCGCGGTACAAGGTCCTCAGTTCGTCTGTTGAGAATGGTTCTCTTTTGGTGGCATCCTTACCTTCGTCCTTTATAATAATTCGCGAGAATGGGTTCCTGTGTGGTAGGTCCAACTCGTATATGGCGTAATTCCAAACTGCGTTCAGGCTATTGAGTCTCCTGCGGACGGTCGTGGTGGCCACTTTACCGAACCTGCTCACGTCCTTGTAGCTTTCGACAAAAACTCTGGCATCCTTGCGTGTGTAGTCTTCCACAGACTTAGAACCACAGGTTTCCACCAACCTAGTTACCGCAATAAAAACAGGCTTGGGGTTGATACCCTTGAGTTCAACATATTCTTGCGTGATTTCGACTAAATCAGTCATTTTACTATCCTTCTGTATTCCCACTAGGAATCGACAAAAGGATGGTGCCCCCACACGGACTCGAACCGCGGACCTACTGATTACAAATCAGTTGCTCTACCAGCTGAGCTATAGGGGCACTTTTAAGCACGGCACCCCACTAATGCCCTGCTAAAACTTTATCAACCACTTTAATTCACTGACCTGAAAGCGGGGTCTGGCAACACCCGCACAATGACAAATCAGTTGCTCTAACAGCTGAGCTAAACCGGCTAACCATCGATGCGTATAGGGCCATCGCGCGCGGGTCTCAAGCCCCAAGACAACGCAATTTTGCTGCAGCAGATACTTAGCAATTATTCTCCAGCCAGCATATCCAAGATCCGCGAGCCACCAAAGACCGTTCAGATGGTCGCGCCGTGTAGACTGGTATCTGTGGTCCGGCTGGGATCGCGGCACTATGAGCGCCCAGCATACCGTTCACGATGGCCACTGCGCAGCTGACCGTCAGCGCAGCAAAAGGCATATCAGGCGCGCCTAAAAGTAAAACTCCCGTTCGTCACAGGGCCTCCGCTGCGCTCTGGTCAGAGCTGTTGCAGGGCCGTCTACCGCTCCCCCCGCCGGTACGGGGCCATCAGCGCTGCGGGCACCTCGGCCCGACGCGCCACGAGGATCAACGCGACAATCGACAAGACGTACGGTGCCATCAGGAACAACTGGTAGGGCACGCCTTCGACGACTGTTTGCAGACGTAGCTGGTAGGCGTCGAAAAACGCAAAAAGCAATGCCCCGAGCAAGGCCTTGCCCGGACGCCAGGACGCAAACACAACGAGCGCGATGCAGATCCAGCCACGCCCTTGCACCATGCCGGGGAAGAAGCTGTCAAACGCTGCCATGGTCAGGAAACTGCCTCCCACCGCCATCAGCGCCGAACCTGCAATCACTGCGCCGATGCGAATGCGAATGGGGTTCAGACCCTGCGCTTCCACCGCATGCGGATTTTCCCCGGTCATACGAATGGCCAGCCCCAGCGGCGAACGCGTCAGCAGATAGGCCATGATCGCCACGGCGACCAATGCCAGATAGGTGGGCAAGGTTTGCGAAAACAGTACGGGACCAAGGATTGGGATGTCGGACAACACCGGGATCTCCTGCGCGCGAAACGGTTCAATCGTCGGCGGCAGGTCTCCCACCTGTACCAGCAGGCGGTATAGGTAGTAGGCCAGCGCCGAAGCAAACAGCGTTATACCCAGCCCCGACACATGCTGTGACAGGCCCAACGGCACGGTCAGCATGGCATGCAGCAGACCCATCGTCGCGCCACACAGCGCAGCCACCACCAGCCCCATCCATAGCGGCGCGCCCATATAGACGGCCAGCCACCCGGTCATGGCCCCCATGGTCATAATGCCCTCGATCCCCAGGTTCAGTACCCCGGATCGTTCGCACAAGAGCGCGCCCAAGACCCCGAAAATCAACGGTGTTGCGATCCGTAGCACCGCCGCCCAAAGGCTGGTGTTCAGCAGCAGGTCAATCGCTTCGGTCATCGGCGCACCCGGTAGGTTGTGAACAAAAGGGCCACGATCATGGTCAGCAGGCACAGCGCCACGATCACATCGGCGATGAAACTGGGCACACCGGTGGCGCGGCTCATCGCGTCCGCGCCCACGAACACCGTAGCAATGAACACCGCCGCCGCGACCACGCCCGCCGGGTGCAGCGCGGCCAGCATGGCCACCACGATCCCGGCATAGCCAAAGCCGGGGCTCATCGTTGTGGTCACGCCTGCGGTCACGCCCATAACCTCAACCGATCCGGCCAGCCCGGCCAAAGCGCCAGAAATCAAGGCAACGCCCATGATCGTGCGCGGCAGCGAAATGCCCGCAAAGGCCGCGGCACTGGCATTCAACCCGGCGGCGCGGGTTTCGGCCCCGAACACTGTGCGCGCCAGCAGCAGCCACACCAGCCCGGCGGCCCCAATCGCAAACAGCAGCCCAATATGCAGCCGCGTGCGCGGCACAAGATCCGGCAGGCGGAAATTGCCATCCACCGGCACCGATTGCGGCCAGCCAAAGGCCAATGGGTCTTTCATCGGGCCTTCGATCATCAGACCGACGAAAAGGATCAAGATGAAATTCAAGAGCAGCGTGGTCACCACCTCATCCACCCCGAACCGCAGCCGAAGATAGGCGGGCCCGGCCAGCAGCAGCGCCCCCGCCACCATGCCCGCCACCAGCAACACCGGCACGCCGATCCACCCCGGCGCAACCAGCGTGTGGCCGATCCAAGCGGTTGCCAGCGCACCCACAAAAAACTGCCCCTCGCCGCCGATGTTCCACAGCCGCGCACGAAAGGCGACCGCTGCCGCCAGCCCCGTGAAAATCAGCGGCGTGGCCCGGGTCAGCATTTCCGTCAGCGACAGCTTCGATCCCAGCGCGCCGCGCAGCATCTCGCCATAGGCGGTCAACGGGTTCACCCCTGCCGCAGCGATCAACCCTGCTGCCAAGACCAGCGCCGCGAGGATCGCCACCACCGGCGCCAAAACCGCCAGATAGAGCGGGGTATGCGTGCGCCGCTCAAGCCGCATGGTCGTCCTCCTTCCAGACACCGGCCATCATTAGGCCCAGCCGCTGCGGGTCCACCTCATCCGCCGAAATCGGCTGGGACAGGCGGCCTTTAACAATGGCCTGGATCCGATCAGACAGCGCCACCGCTTCCTCCAGTTCTTCAGAGATCAACAGGATCGCCGCGCCTTCGGAGCGGGCCGCCAGCAACTCCGCATGCACTGCTGCAATCGCACCTTCATCCAGCCCGCGCGTTGGCTGGTTGGCCAGCACGAAACGTGGCCCGTTGGACAGAACCCGCCCAAGGATCAGTTTCTGCATGTTCCCGCCCGACAACAGCCGCGTGCGTGTTTCCGGCGAAGCGCCGCGAATGTCGAACCGGTCGATCAGCTCAGCCGCATAGGATTTGCACGCGCGCTGCCGCACGAAACCGCGCCGCGAGAACGCAGGTGTGCGCAGCCGTTCCAGCACTGCGTTTTCCCAGACGCTGAGTTCACCCACCGCGCCTTCGGAATGGCGATCTTCGGGTACCCGACCTGCGCCTGCAGTGATCATGCCACGCGGACCCAGCGCACCAACGTCTTCGCCGCCCAGCTTCAGCGTCCCGCCGCTTGGGTGTTCCAACCCTGACAGCAATCCGCCCAGCGCCGCCTGTCCATTGCCAGAAACGCCGACAATGCCCAGAATTTCCCCAGCGTGCACAGTGAAATCCACGTCATCCAGCCGGGTTTCCGCACCGCTGCCAACGCGCACCTTACTGGCCACCAGAACAGGCGCGCCGATCTCGTGGTCGGTCCGCACGGGCCGTTCCACCTTACGTCCCACCATGAGCTCCGCCAACTCCGCCGCGCTGGTCTGGGATGTCTCCCGCTCCGCCACCATCTGCCCGCCGCGCAGCACCGCCACCCGGTCAGATGCGGACATGACTTCATGCAGCTTGTGGCTGATGAAGATCAGCGACAACCCTTCGCGGGTCATGTCCCTCAGGGTTTCAAACAGCCGCTGCGCTTCGGGTCGGGCCAGCACGGCAGTCGGTTCATCCAAGATCAGCACCCGCGCATCGCGGTAGAGCGCCTTCAGGATCTCCACCCGCTGGCGTTCCCCTACCGACATTTTGCCCACCTTGGCATCCGGATCTACCGGCAGGCCGAACCGGTCGGCGATCCGCATCAGCTTCGCACGCGCCTCTTGTCGGGCCGACCGCAGACGGCTCAGCGGTTCGGATCCCAGCATAACGTTTTCCAGAACGGTCAGATTGCCCGACAAGGTAAAATGCTGGTGCACCATGCCCACGCCTGCCTCAATCGCCGCGCGTGGCTTGCCGGGTGGCAGTTCCTGCCCAAAGACGTGCACAGTGCCTTCGTCCGCCGCATAATGGCCGAAGAGAATGTTCATCAACGTCGTCTTGCCCGCACCATTTTCCCCCAGCAGCGCCAAGATTTCCCCCTGCGCGAGCGAGAGCGAGACATCGTCATTCGCGGTCAGCGCGCCGAACCGCTTGGTAATGCCCTGAAGTTCCAGAACCTTGGTCATGTTGGCAGGCCCGCAATTGGATAAGGAAAGGTCAAGGCCGGTGCACGTGCCTCGATGATCGCGCCTAGTCCCAGCAACATCAGGTCCGCGCTCTGCGGGCCGATGAGCTGCGCACCAACGGGCAGGCCATCCACCATACCAAATGGCAGTGCCAGCGCGGGCAAACCGGCGGTGTTGGCCAGCGCGGCATTGGGAGCAAACGTATCCAACCGCGCCATATGCGCAACTGGGTCTTTTCCTGTTAAGTCGAAATGGCCCACAGGCGGCGGTGGACCGGACAGGACGGGCATAACGATGGCCTCCACCTCGTCAAACAACTGTACGGCAGCCGCCCCAACCTGTGCCATTCGGCGGGAGGCAGCGAACAGCTCGGTCGCGGGCATCGCCCGACCAATGGCAGCCATCGCGGCAGCAAGCGGCGGCACGTCTGCGTCCAAAACTTCGCATGCGGTCAGCCATTCCGCCAGAGAAACGGTCAGAATGATCCGCGCAATGTCATGTGCTTCCGCGCCCAATGCGTCCGGCGCAGGCATGTCTCGCACCTCAAAGCCTGCGTCCTGAAGAGCAGCGGCCATATCCCGCGCGGCCTGTGTATAGACGGGCGCACATCGGTCCGGGATGGCGAGTCCGATGCGCGCAGGAGCTTCCCCCGGCTCCTCACATGGAGCAATCGTGCGAAACGCCATATCCACATCGCGCACCGACCGAGCCAGTACCAATTCGGATGCCAACCCCATCAGATGGTTGGAATAGTCCGGCCCACCCGGCACCGTACCACGCGATGGTTTCAACCCGGTCAGCCCGCAACAGGCGGCTGGAACGCGAATGGAGCCCGCCGCATCTGTCGCATGCGCAATTGCCACGATACCCGCAGCCACCGCCGCCGCTGCGCCACCTGAGGACCCGCCCGGCGTCAGGTCCGTGTTCCAAGGGTTGCGGGTGGGCCGCAGCCCGTCCGGCTCACAGCTCAGCGACAGACCAAAAGGCGGGCTGGCCGTCACCCCAAAAGGCACCAGACCCGTCCGGCGAAACCCTGCAAACAGGTCACTATCCGAGGCCGGGGTCGGACCATCCCGAAACGCTTCTGCCCCCGCTGCCAATGGCAGGCCAGCCGCTATGCTGCCCAGATCCTTGGCCATGAAAGGCACACCATGAAACGGCCCGCGCCCAGCGCGCGGGGCAGCATCCGCCGCCCGCGCCCCAGCCCGGCCCATGGCCGCGTCCAGGTGCACAACAGCACCCAAATCCGCCTGCTGATCGCAGGCGGACAAGGTAGCCTCCATGACCTCCAGGGCCGTCACCCAGCCCTGGTCGATGGCAGTGGCCAGAGCGGTCGCGTCATGCACCCGCTGATCCGGCGATCAGGCCGGTTCGCTTTCATCAATCGGAACGTTCCATTCGCCCGACGCAATGGCCGCCTGCTTGGCCTCCATCGCCGGGATCGCGTCAGCGGGCACTTCGTCCGCCACATAGATCAGCTCATTGCCGCCATGCCCCATGAACGAATACTCGGTATAATCCCGACCCACCGGCTTACCTGCCTGAATGTCAGCGACAATCGCCGCAATTGTCGGGCCATAATTCCAGATTGCATTGGCAAAAATCGTACCCGGATAACGCGGCGTGTAGTCGATAAGCGACCCGATCGCCTTGATCCCGCGTTCTTCGGCCGCGTCCGCCGTTCCGATCCGTTCGCCGAACAGAATATCAGCACCGGCGTCGATCTGTGCAATTGCTGCTTCCTTGGCACGGGCCGGATCGAACCATGCGCCGATAAAGCCGTTCAGGAACTTGGCGTCGGGATTCACTTCGCTCACCCCCATGCGGAAGGCGTTGATCAACAGGTTAACCTCCGGGATCGGGTAGCCGCCGACCGATCCAAACACGTTACTTTCGGACATTTTGCCCGCCAACATCCCGGCCAGGTATGCGGCTTCGTGGTTGCGCGTGCCGAAGACACCAAAATTGTCGCCCGCCGGACCACCGGAGGACCCCATGAGAAACGCGGTATCGGCATAGTCGCCCGCCACTTCGCGCGCTTCGCGTTCGACAGCATAGGATTCGCCCCAGACCAGCTGTGCGCCGCCTTCGGCATACTCGCGCATCGCCCGCGGGTAATCTGTAGGTGCGACACCTTCGGAGAATTCATATTCAATGGCGCCTGCAGCGGCGGCTTCCTGGAACGCCAGGTGAATGCGGCTGTTCCATGCGTTTTCCACCGGCGACATGTGCACGGCGGCAACCTTGGTCACGGATTGCGCATTCACGCGGCGCACATAAGCAGGCAGCGCCAGCGTGGCAGCGGCCCCAATCAATACCTGGCGGCGAGTAGTTTTGAATGTCATCTTTGTCTTCCTCTTTGCTGGATTTGGTTATTTGGTTATGTCTTCGGCTTTGGGCGCATAAGCGGCCGGGTTGACCATGTCGGGACGCCCTGGCAGCGACAGCGCCGCAACACGCGGGGCGGTGCGCGACAGGACCTTGCCCTTGCGGATCACGGCCAGCCTTGTGGCCTTCAGCCGGACGGCCTCAATCGGGTCGCGTGCCTGCAGCAGCAACATGCTCGCCGGTCCGCCTGCACGCAACGTCGGGTCCGGCAGACCCATCGCCTGCGCGCCGTTCATCGTGACCGAGGTAAACGCCCAGGCCATCGCCTCGCGCGAGGTCATGGGCACGGCATGCACGCCCATATGGGCCACTTCCAGCATATCGGCAGAGCCCAGCGGATACCACGGATCCATCGTGCAATCCTGCCCAAAGGCCACGTTCACACCAGCGGCGCGCAACTCCTGCACCCGCGTCAGCCCCCGGCGACGTGGGTAGGTATCGGACCGGCCCTGCAGCGTGATGTTGATCAGCGGGTTGGGCACAATGTTCATCCCCGATTCCGCAATCAGCGGGATCAGCTTAGTGGCATAGTAATTGTCGTAGGAATGCATCGCCGTGACATGGCTGCCGGTCACCCTGCCGCCCAACCCCAGCCTCTTGGTTTCATAAGCCAGCGTCTCCACGTGGCGAGACATAGGATCGTCGCTTTCGTCGCAATGCAGGTCCAGCATCAGGCCACGTTCTGCCGCGATCTCAGCCAGCCGGGTCACGGACCGCGCGCCGTCGGCCATGGTGCGTTCGAAATGCGGGATGCCGCCGACCACATCCACGCCCAGATCCAGCGCGCGCAGCAGGTTTTCTTCGGCTCCTTCCGCCCGATACAAACCATCCTGCGGAAAGGCGACCAGTTGCAGATCGATATAAGGCGCAACCTGTTTGCGCACCTCCAACAACGCTTCGACCCCGACCAGCGGTGCAGTGGACACATCCACATGCGACCGGATTGCCAGCAGCCCCTGTGACACGGCCAGATCGCAATAACGCAGCGCGCGTTCAATCACCGCTTCGAGCGTCAGCAGCGGCTTCAGTTCGCCCCAAAGCGCGATGCCTTCCAGCAAAGTACCTGACACGTTCAATCGCGGTAACCCCAGGCTAAGCGTGGCGTCCATGTGAAAATGTGGATCCACGAAAGGCGGCGAAACCAGTTGCCCTGCGGCGTCGATTTCCTCGTGCGCCTTGGCCTCAATCGCCGGTCCAATCTCTGCGATGACTTCGCCCTTAATTGCGATGTCCATAGGTCCCTGCACACCCACAAGACGCGCGTTCCTGACGATTAGATCCAACATCCCCAAACCCGTAATTTTGACCATAGGGTAAAGAATTTTTGACAATTCGCCAATGAAATCGTCTTCGCCGACGCTGGAGACAGCGCGGGACTATCGATTTGCCTGTTTTAGAAGCGTTTAACTCTACGCGTCGGTGGCCTTGTGCCACGCCGCCGCCAGCGCCGGCGCATTCCGGCGGCACACCCAAAAGCCGCCCAGCGCACAGGCACCAGCCACGATCCAGGGCAACCAGTTCAGCGGCTGCACCGCAATCCAGAACACCACCATCCCATCCGTGCCCGCAATCGTACTGCGCAAATGGAACACCATCTCGATCAGCGCGGCGAACCCGACCACAGCGACCAATCCCGGCACGATCACCGCAACATAGGGCCAGGCCACCTGCCGGACCCGACCTGCGTTAAGCACAGGCAGATGCAGCATCAAAAGCCCCGCCAGCCCGGACGGAAAAAACATCACTGCGGCCAAAAACAGGATACCAACATATAACTGCCACAAATCGGTATGCATGCTCAGCACCGTTTGCAGCAATGTGAACAGGATCGCGCCCAGGATCGGGCCGAAAAACACGCCAACTCCGCCGAGAAATGCGATCATGATAATGGTACCCGATGCTTCCACCGTCAGGCTTTCGGCGGTGGCAATTTCATAGTTCAACGCCGAAAGCCCCCCCGCCACACCGGCAAAGAACCCCGCTGCGCAGAAGGAATAGAACCGGATCCACCGCGCGGAGTAACCGACAAATTCCGCACGTTCCGCATTGTCTCGCACGGCATTGGCCATCCGGCCCAGCGGTGTGCGGGTGAACGCGTACATCGCCGCGACCGACAGGATCAGCCAGGCGGCAATCAGGTAATACACCTCAATCTGCCGGGTGAACTCCACCCCGAAAAACGGTTCCGAAAATGTCCGGTCGCCACCAGTCCCACCGCCTCGGAAAAACAGGTAGAAAACGATGGAAAAGGACGCCACCAGTTCCACCACCCCCAGTGAGATCATGGCAAACACAGTGCCCGTGCGCCGGGTAGAAAACGCGCCAATCACTATCGCCATGCCCAGCGAAAACAGCCCGGCAAATAGCGGCAGAACCGGCAATGGCACCGGCCAGCCGCCCGCTTGAAAATAGTTCATCGCGTGCAGACAGGCAAAACCACCAAAGCCCAGATATATCGCATGGCCAAAGCTCAGCATCCCCGCCTGCCCCAAGAGCATGTTGTAAGACAGCGCGAAGATCACAGTGATCGCCATCTGGTTCAGGATGGTAATGGTGGAATTCGCAGTCAGCACATGTGGCAGAACAAGCAGAGCCATGACCGCAATCGCCCACGGCCAAAGCTGCACTGGCATCGGGCCGCCACCGGGCCGGGCCGGATCTGACAAAGGCGAAGTTTGGGTCATGCTGTCACGGTTCCAATGGAAAGTATCGAAATTCAACGGCAAATCAGCCCGCGGAGGAAACGACGCACCGTTACCGGACCCGTATATCCTCAGATCGAGGACATGCGGGCATTGTGGTCAACCGACTGGGGAGACCTCAGGGGCGACAACCTCCGGTCCCGATACGAGGTTAAGGTCCCTGAAGAACGCGTCGATCCGTGCGGCTTCTTCTTTCGACACGCGCAGTCCCAGCTTCGTTCGACGCCACAGAAAATCATCGGCGCTGTGGGCCCATTCCTGCCGGGCGGACCATGTCAGTTCCCGCTCGGTAATCGTGTGGCCAAAATCTTCGCCCAGATCCGACATAGTCGTGGCCCCATCCAGCATCACCGCTGCCTGCGTGCCGTAATTGCGAACCAGCCGCCGCGCCCAAACGTCTGTCAGAAAAGGATAATCGCGCCGCAGGGACGCCACCAGCCCTTCAACCCCGTCCACCGCAAAATCCCCACCTGGCAGGGACGCCAACGCGGTCCAGTGCCCATGCGTGTTGCCCAGCAGCGGGGCAAGCTTGTCCAGCGCCGCCTCGGCCAGTTTGCGGTAAGTCGTGATCTTACCGCCAAACACGTTCAGCACTGGCGCGCCGCCGCTGTCCTGCAGCTTTAGCACATAGTCGCGCGTTGCCGCAGTGGCCGAACTGGCCCCGTCATCGTAAAGCGGGCGCACGCCTGAGTAGGTCCAGACCACATCATCGACCGTCACGGGCCGTTCGAAATACTGCGTGGCAAAGCCAAGCAAATAATCCCGTTCCTCATCCGTACAAACGGACCGCTCAGAGGCATCTGCATGGGCGGAATCGGTGGTGCCGATCAGGGTGAAATCTTCCTCATAGGGAATGGCAAATATGATCCGGCCATCCGTACCCTGAAAGAAGTAGCATTTGTCATGGTCAAACAGCCGCCGGGTGACGATATGACTGCCACGAACCAGCCGCACTGCTTCGCGCGTGTTCTGCCTCATGGTGTTCTGGATCAGGTCTTCGACCCAGGGGCCACCGGCATTGACCAGCATACGGGCCCGCACGGTCCAATCCCGGTGCTCCGACCGCAGTGAGATTTCCCACTGGTCATCCTTGCGGTCAGCGCGCACCACCTTGGTCCGCGACATGATATCTGCGCCCCGGTTGGCGGCGTCCCGCGCGTTCAGCACCACCAGCCGGGAATCATCGACCCAGCAATCGGAATATTCATATGCCTTGCGGAACTTTGACTGCAGCGGATTGCCTGCTTCGTCCGACACCAGGTTCAGCGTCTTGGCTGCAGGCAAAATCTTCCGTCCGCCCAAATGGTCGTAAAGGAACAGGCCCAGACGAATCAGCAAGGCCGGACGACGCCCCCTCATCCACGGCATCACCGTGGTCAGAAGGCGCGACATCGGGGTTTCGCTTTCGAACCGCATATCCTTGTGAAACGGCAAAACGAAACGCATGGGCCATGAAATATGAGGCATGGCCCGCAGCAGCACTTCACGTTCCACCAGTGCTTCGCGTACCAGCCGAAACTCAAAATACTCCAGATACCGCAATCCACCGTGAAACAGCTTGGTCGATGCGCTAGACGTGGCAGAACCCAGATCGTTCATCTCTGCCAAGCCAACCCGCAGCCCCCGGCCCGTGGCATCGCGGGCAATCCCACATCCGTTCACACCACCGCCAATGATGAAAAGATCATAAATTTCCGACGGTTCAGCCGACACTGCCTTGCCCCCCATACAGTTCGATAACGGAAATGTCTGTCTGGCCCAACTTGGCTGCGGCGATAAACGGTTGGGGCAGCGTGGCGTCGGTCACGAATATGTCGATATCAGCAATGTCGCAGATACGCACGGGAGCGTTGACCTCAAATTTTGAACTGTCGGCCACCAGAATCCGTGTGCGGGCATTTTTCAGGATCGCCCGCGCCACCGACACTTCCAGCGCATCGAAATCCAGCACCGCGCCGTCTTCGTCCAGCGAAGACGCGCCTATCACAGCAAAATCCACCTTGTAATGCGAAATGATGCTCCAAGGCCAAAATTTCTTTGAAAGAAATCGTCACAGAAACGTTCTAAGTTCCGGCTCCTAAAATTTGTGGCTACATAGCATCGGGCCAATCTGCCCCTATCTCACCCCCGGCCTGCGACATTCCGCAGCCTGGGGTTCGTGAACTGCGCGAAATTCTTCATGGCCCCGTCATTTGAATTCTGTTCTTATGCCGCCACCTGATTTTGGAGGAGATTTCTGATGAACAAGCATATCGGCCGCCTGGCCGTCACTGCCGCTGCTCTCACCTTTGCAACCGAAGCCTTGGCCACCGAATGGAATGTTTCCGTTTGGGGCAAACGCCGCGCCTTCACTGAGCATATCGAAAAGATGGCCGAACTGGTTTCCGAAAAGACCAACGGGGAGTTCACGATGAACGTCTCCTACGGTGGTCTGTCCAAGAACCGCGAAAACCTAGATGGCATCTCTATCGGCGCGTTCGAAATGGCCCAGTTCTGCGCCGGCTACCACCGCGACAAGAACCGCGCGATCACCGTGCTGGAACTGCCCTTCCTCGGTGTTGAGAACCTCGACCAGGAGGTCGCCGTGGCCCGCGCCGTCTATGCGCACCCCGCCGTGGCCGAGGAAATGGAACAGTGGAACGCCCGGCTGCTGATGACCAGCCCGATGCCTCAGTACAACCTGGTCGGCACCGGCGAGCCGCGAGACACACTGGCTAAGATGGAAGGCATGCGCGTCCGGGCCACCGGCGGCATCGGCGAAGCATTCAAAGCGGTTGGCGCAACGCCCACCTCCGTGACAGCAACCGAAGCGTTCCAGGCAATGGAGTCGGGCGTTGTGGACACCGTCGCCTTCGCTCAGCACGCGCACCTGGCCTTCGGTACCATCAACGAAGCCACCTGGTGGACCTCCAACCTGAACCCCGGCACCGTGAACTGCCCGGTGGTGGTCAACATCGATGCTTACAACGACCTGAGCGACGAAAATCGCGCAGCGCTCGATAGCTCCATCGAAGAATCCATCGCGCATTACCTGGCCAACTACGCCGCACTGCTGGACAGGTGGGACAGCGTCCTGGCGGAAAACAACGTCGCCAAGATTGAACTGGCCGATTCCGATATCGCAGCGTTCCGGGAAAAAGCCGGTCCGATCCACCAGAAATGGATCGAAGACATGACCGCCGCAGGCCTGCCGGCGCAGGAACTCTATGACCTTGTCAATGCGGAATTGGCAAAGGCCAAGATGGCCAACTGATCTAGGACCGGGGCCGTGCAATCGTACGGCCCCATCCATTATCGACCACCGGATCCATAACCGGCGGCGACCAAAAACCAACAAAAAAGGGAGGGGCCCATGGCCACGGGATCCGCCGTTCTGGAGGACGGCAGCTGGCTCAGTCGCCTTGATCGTCTGCTTTTACCCATTGAACGGGTCATGGCACTGGCATCCGGGCTTGCCGCGTTCTCGCTCATGTTCTTGGCCGCGTGGTCCGTCACCGGGCGCAAATTCTTCGGATCCCCGCTGCTGGGCTATGTCGACTACATCCAATTGCTGATGCCGCTGATTGCGATCTTTGGCGTGTCCTATGTCCAGCGTGACGGCACGCATATCCGTATGGATATCATCATCGGTCGGTTGCGGGGGCGTGTCTTGTGGCTGATCGAAATGATCATGGTCATCCTGGTGCTGCTGCTGATGATCGGACTGATCTGGGGCTCGTGGGCGCATTTCGAACGCTCGTTCGATTTCGGCTCACCCATGTGGTCGCGCGATTCCACGATCGACGTGGGCGCTCCTGTATGGCCTTCGAAAATCCTCGTGCCCGTGGCCTTTGCCGTGCTCAGCGCAAGGCTGGTGATCCAGATCATTGGCTATGGACGCGCCTTTGTGCTGGGGCTGGAACATCCAGTCGCCGTTCCACTGGTGCAATCCGCAGCCGAGGTAGCTGCAGCCGAGGCTGAAACGCTGGATGGAGCAGACTGATGGACAATGTCACAATCGGCCTCTGGGTCACCAGCGGGATGCTGGTGCTCGTCTTCTTCGGCATGCGCGTAGCCTTTGCCGCCGCTTTGGCGGGTTTCATCGGCCTGATCTGGATCTTCTGGGCACGCTTCGGCTATGACCCAGACCGCTTTGGCAAGGCGCTCACCGTCGCGGTGAAAACTGCAGGCCAGGTGCCCCACTCCAAAGTCAGCGCCCACGCGCTCAGCCTGATCCCCACTTTCATCCTGATCGGCTATCTCGCCTACTACGCCCGGCTCACGCAGGCCCTGTTCGAAGCGGCCAAACGCTGGATCGCCTGGGTGCCCGGCGGGCTGGCGGTATCGACTGTGTTTGCCACCGCGGGTTTTGCCGCAGTGTCCGGTGCATCCGTGGCCACTGCAGCCGTCTTTGCGCGTATTGCAATCCCGGAGATGCTGAAGATCGGCTATAACAAACAGTTCGCCGCCGGGGTCGTGGCTGCAGGCGGCACACTCGCGTCGCTGATCCCGCCAAGCGCGATCCTGGTGATCTACGCCATCATCGTGGAACAGGACGTGGGCAAGCTGCTGCTCGCAGGCTTCATCCCTGGCGCTTTTTCGGCCCTGGTCTATGCTGCGTTGATCATCGGTATTGCCCTAATCTTCAAAAACGTAGGGCCGCCGGTGCGCGGCTTCACCTGGGGCCAGCGCTTTGCCAGCCTGCCCGCCGCCTTGCCCATCGTGGCGGTGGTCGTGATTATCATCTTCTTTGTCTACAACCCGTTCGGCGATGCGTGGGGCACCCCAACCGAAGGCGGCGCGGTTGGTGCTTTCATCGTCTTCTGTATGGCGATGGTGCGTGGCATGGGCTGGGGACAGCTGAAAGAAGCACTCATCGAAACCGCGAAGCTGACGGTGATGATCTTCACGATCATCTGGGGCGTGCTGATCTATGTCCGCTTCCTGGGCTTTGCCGACCTGCCTGGCGCGTTTTCCGATTGGATCACGTCGCTCAGCATGTCGCCCATGCTGATCCTGATCTGCATTTTGCTGGCTTACGCCGTGCTGGGCATGTTCATGGACGCGATTGGCATGCTGCTCCTGACCCTGCCGGTGGTCTACCCCGCCGTAATGGCGCTGAATGGTGGTGAAACCGTCGCCGCCGCAGACAGCACCTTTGGCATGTCCGGTCCGATGTGCGCGATCTGGTTTGGCATCCTCGTGGTGAAGATGGCCGAGTTCTGCCTGATCACGCCCCCAATCGGTCTGAACTGCTTTGTGGTGGCCGGGGTGCGCGAAGATCTGAGCGTGCAGGACGTGTTCAAAGGCGTAACGCCCTTCTTCATCGCGGACGCCGTGACCATCGGGCTGCTGGTTGCATTCCCAGCGATCGTGCTTTGGTTGCCCAGCCTCGCCTGACGCGCCTTCTTTGACTGGTCTGCGCCTTTCCGGGGGCGCGGACCAGCCATTTCACCGCCATCGCACACAGCTGCGCAGCAATGGCAAAGGGCAACCCGACCAGCCATGCCACTTGCACCATTGCGCTTTGCCCAAACACGCACGCGTGGCTCGTCCCCCGATAAGCCACGAGCAAGACCAGCACCGACACGCTGGGCAGCCGGTCTCTCGGATCGGGTCTGCATGTCAGGTGAAGGGCAAAAGCCCGGTATTGGCCAACAGCTACCGAGTCGCGCGCCCATACGAAAACCGACGGAGCCGAAGCAGGCCAATCACGATCCCTCCGGCTGCATCCGTTTCAACCCCGGCACCGGCCCATGCGCCCGATCTTCACCCACAAACCGTGCGCCAGGGGCTGGGAACCGGACCGGGCCATTGGGACTGTCCACCGTGATGCGGCGCAGATGTGGGTGGTCTGCAAGCCCGGCCATGTCATTGACCGAGGCCAGAGCGATATTGGCCGCTGTCAGCCGGGCAATCGCCACCTCCGCGTCCATAACGGCAAAAGCGGCCGCCACGCGCGCATCGGTCTCTTCCCGGTTTGCCACACGCGCCATGTTGGTGGCAAAGCGCGGGTCTTCGCCCAGCGCCGGATCACCAATGAAATCCGCACATAGCACCCGCCATTCCCGGTCTGACTGGATCGAAATCAAAATCGGGGGCCCGCTGCGCGGATGAAACACGCCATATGGCGCAATCGACGGGTGCGCCAGCCCCACCCGTTGCGGGGTTTTGCCCGCCTCATGGTTCAAAAGCGGCACGGTCAGCCAGTCGGCCATGACATCGAACATCGATAGCGAAATTTCTGCGCCCTCCCCCGTGATGCCCCGACGGATCAGCGCCTCCAGAATGGCCGCGTGCGCGGTGGCCCCGGTGGCAATATCGACCACAGACACGCCCACGCGCGCAGGTTCTCCCGGTCCACCAGTGATGGAAGACAGCCCGCTTTCCGCCTGGATCAGCAGGTCATAGGCCTTGCGGTCCGCCAGCGGTCCGTCTTCGCCATAGCCGGAGATCGAACAGGTAATAAGCCGGGGGTTCGCCGCTCGCAGAGCCGCAGGCGCAAAGCCCAGTTTGGCCAATGCGCCGGGCTTGAGATTCTGGATCAATACATCTGCGTCCGCCAACAGCTCTGCCAGCGCCGCCGTGCCAGCCGCACTGGTCAGATCCAGCGTGACGGTGTCCTTGCCCCGGTTGAGCCAGACAAAATAGCTCGACTGCCCCGCCGCTGCACTGTCATAGCCACGCGCGAAATCGCCTTCAGGCCGCTCCACCTTGATCACCCGCGCGCCTGCATCGGCAAGGCGCGACGATGCAAAAGGCGCAGCCACGGCCTGTTCCACCGCAATAACCTTCAATCCTTCCAGCGGCAGCATGTCAGAACGACCGTGGCAGGCCGAGGACATGCTCAGCCACGTAAGACAGGATCAGGTTCGTGGAAATCGGCGCCACCTGGTACAGCCGAGTTTCCCGGAACTTGCGTTCGACGTCGTATTCATTGGCAAAACCGAACCCGCCATGGAACTGGATACAGGCATTGGCTGCTTCCCAGCTGGCCTTCGCGGCGAGGTATTTGGCCATGTTCGCTTCCGCTCCACAGGGCTCGCCTGTGTCAAACAGGCGGCAGGCCTTCCACCGCATCAGATTGGCGGCCTCAACCTCGATAAACGCCTCGGCAATCGGGAACTGCACACCCTGATTCTGGCCGATGGGTCGTCCGAACACCACGCGTTCCTTGGCGTATTCGGTAACCTTGTCCGTGAACCAGTAGCCATCCCCAATACATTCAGCCGCAATCAACGCGCGTTCCGCGTTCAGCCCGGTCAGGATATACTTGAAACCCTGTCCTTCTTCCCCGATCAGGTTCTCAACCGGGATTTCCAGATTGTCGAAGAACAGCTCATTGGTTTCGTGGTTGACCATGTTGGCAATCGGTTTCACCTCCATGCCATTGGCCATCGCGTCTTTGACATCGACCAGGAAAATCGACAGGCCGTCGGAGCGCTTGCGTACCTCTGAAGCGGGCGTGGTGCGAGTCAGCAGGATCATCAGATCGGAATGCTGCACACGGGAAATCCAGACCTTCTGGCCGTTCACCACATACCGGTCGCCTTTGCGCACGGCGGTGGTTTTCAACTGCGTGGTGTCTGTGCCCGTGGTGGGTTCCGTCACCCCCATGGACTGCAGCCGCAGTTCACCGCTGACCAGCTTGGGCAGAATGCGCTGGCGCTGTTCTTCTGACCCGTGCCGCACCAGCGTGCTCATGTTGTACATCTGACCATGACAGGCGCCGGAATTGCCACCTGCGCGGTTGATCTCCTCCATGATGACACTGGCTTCGGCCAGACCCAGACCCGACCCGCCGTATTCCTCCGGGATCAGCGCCGCCATCCAGCCTTCACGCGTCAGCGCATCCACAAAAGCTTCGGGATAGCCACGTTCTTCGTCCACCTTGCGATGATACTCCGCCGGAAACTGCCCACAGAGCGCGCGCACGCCTTCCCGGATTTCTTCATAATCGTCAGTCAACTGGGTCATCGCTTGCTTTGATCCTTGTGCTTTGAGCAGTATGTAGCCTTCCCCAAGGGCAGGGACAAACCCCGTCTCATGCCAGGACTGAGTGGCAAACATCCCTCAGTCAGGCAAGGGCTGTCGCGCGGAGGTAGAGACTTCCGTTCAGAAGCATTTGGTGACCTTGCATATGCCGACGCAGCCGATGGAGCCATCCACGTCGACAACATCGCCGAACAGGCCGGCTCTTTGAAAATCGTGGTCGAGACCGAAGGCGACAGCCTTGGCCAGTTAGTCGCCACCGGAGACGTGGATGTCGGCGGGCTGGGCGACGAAACCTTCGACACCGGCAGCGGCGCCGATGTCATCATCTTCAATGTCGGCGATGGGAACGATCTGGTCACAGGTTTCGACGCCGCACTCGATTGCGTGCAGATGGCCAGTGAATTCATCGACTGGGTTCTGCCGCCAGAGGACCTGTTTGCCCGGCACATCACCAAACTGGACGATGGCAGCCTGTTGCTGACTTTTACCCAAGAAAGCCTGTCCCCTAAAAACACAACTTTTGCAGAGTTTCGCTACGCGCCAATCTTCACCTGATCAGTAACCCGTCGCCGGAGGTCGTAGCAGTCTTGAGCCCAGACCCTTTTCGATATATTCTCAGATGCGAATATATTGGGAGGATGCCAGTATGAAACTGTCTCGCAGACACGCGATGACCCTTGGGGCCGCCGCCATGGGCGCAGCTGCCCTGCCCCGGCTGGGGCGGGCGGACGTTACCCTGGGCGCGGCGACCCTGACCACCGTCAGCGACGGGTCACTTGTCCTGCCCGGCAGCTTCATCTTTGACCCGATGCCGCAGGAAGAACTGGCCAGCGTGCTGGCCCCCTTCGATCAGTCGCGGGACCGGCTGGAACCAGAATGCAATCTCGCCATCTACCGCGATGGCACCAACACGGTGCTATTTGATGTCGGCTCCGGTCCGGATTTCATGCCCTCCGCAGGTAAGCTCACCGCCGGGCTGGATGCCGCAGGCCTCACGCCCGAAGACGTCACCCACGTGGTGTTCACCCATGCCCACCCCGATCACATCTGGGGCCTGCTGGATGAATTCGACGATCCGTTGTTCTACGATTCCACCTACATGATGGGCCGTGCGGAATGGGATTACTGGTGGAACCCCGAAACCGTTAACACCATCGGAGACGAACGTGCCGCCTTTGCCGTGGGGGCAAAACGGCGCATGGAAATCATCGAAGACCAGGTCGAACTCTTCGACGATGGCCAGGAAATCCTGCCCGGTATCATGGCCATGGCCAGCTACGGCCACACGCCTGGCCACATGGCGTTTGAACTGCGTAGCGGGTCCGACGCCGCCCTAGTCGTGGGTGATGCCATTGGCAACCATCACGTCGCTTTTGCTCGTCCGGGCTGGGAAAGTGGCTCAGACCAGGACATGACGACCGCCGCGCAGAACCGCATGCGCCTGCTGGACCGGCTGGCCAGTGAGAAGATGTACCTGGTGGGCTTCCACCTGCCCAATGGCGGGATCGGACGAGCAGAACAGAAAGACAGCGGTTTCCGCTTCGTTCAGGACGGCTGAGGCCCTTCCCGCGCCTGACCCACCGATGTATCCACGTGCCGCTTGCCCTCCTCCCGGGCAAGCGGCACAGTGGGTTTTCAGGTATACGCCCCAAAGAGGGTCCCCATGTCATCTGGTACTACCAAAAACATTCTGCTGTTCAGCTTCGATGACGCGGTCGCGTTCTGGAAGTACAAAACGCTTTTCGGCCCAGAACTGAAGACACCGAACCTCGACCGGATCTGCGCCCAGTCCACCGCCTTTCATTCCGCCTATTGCCAGGCCCCCATTTGCGGACCTTCCCTCGCCAGCTTCATGTCCGGGCAATCCCCGCATCAGTCCGGAGTCCTTGACCGCGAACAAAGCGTGTTCGCCCGCATCCCCCCCGAGGACATGTGGCCCTACCTGCTTAAGCAGCACGGCTATTACTCGGGTTCAGCCGGGAAAGTGCATCACGGCGGCTTCAAACCCCTGCCGCAAGACAAGCACGAAATCATCTATTCTGATCAGCCTCAGGAATTCCGGCTGGACTGGCGACTGCCAGAACGGATTCGCATGGAATTCGGCGGCTACCGCAACGGCTATGCCACTGTCGACCCAAAATATGACAAACGCTTCTACGACTACCAGTCGGCCACCTCGGCCATCGAATTCCTGCAAACACACGACAGCAAGACACCTTTCTATCGTGGCGTCGGCTTCTTCGGCCCGCACGGTCCTTACATCACACCGCACGCATACAAGGAGATGTATAACGAAAAGGCTTTCAAAGCCCCCACGCCATGGGAAGCCGGGTTTGCCCCCAGCCCGTTTATGGACCAGCACGCACCGGAAAACCTGAAAACCGAGCGCTGGAAACACTGGAAGCAAAGCGTCAGGAACTACTTCTCTGCCCTCACCCACACGGATCATCATCTCGGTCGAGTGTGGGACGCGCTGAAAGCATCGCCGCACGCAGACAATACCATGGTCATCATCATTTCCGACCACGGCCTGCATCTGGGCGAACGGCGACGCATACGCAAGACAACGCTGTGGGAACAGGTGGCCAATGTCCCGCTGATCATACACGACCCCAACATGCCACAGGCCCAGGTTGTGACGGACCCCGTCGCCCTGCTGGATGTCGCGCCGACAGTCATGGACTATGTCGGCCTGCCAGCGGGTGCCAATTGGCTGGGCCGGTCCCTTCGCCCTATGCTTCAGGGCGAACGGGACCCCGACCGCGCCGTGCCCACCTTCCTCGACAACAGCTCTGCCATCCGCAAGGGCAAATACCGGTTCATCCGTTACGAAGACAGCACCACCCAGTTCTTCGATCTGGAGGCGGATTGGTGGCAGACGACCGACCTCGGCCCGGGTCACCCCGATTATGGCACGATGCGCGCAGCCCATGATGCCTGTTGCCGCGAGCACGGGTTCGACCCCGACAGCGTTGCAGTGGCCGCACAATAAGCCCGCCCATGCCTGACCTGTTCCAAACCCCCGATGACGAGGCCCTCGCCTTGGTCCGCCGCCTGCTGTCAAAAAGCACGCACGCAGCGCTGGCGGTGAAGCGGCCCGGTGCGCCGGGCCCTTCTGTCACGCGCATCGCGCTGGTCTGCGATCCGACCGGGGTACCGATGTCGTTAATTTCCACACTCGCGCCCCACACCACCGCATTGCAGGCCGATCCGGCCTGCGCGCTGCTTGTGGGCGATCCCGGTACCAAGGGCGATCCGCTCACGCACCCGCGCCTCACACTGCACGCCACCGCCCGGTTCGTGCCTGTAGACGCGCCAGAACGGCCTGCCCTGCGCGCGCATTACCTGGCCCAGCGGCCCAAGGCGCAACTCTATGTGGATTTTGCAGATTTCGGCTTTGTCCTGTTCGACGTGGCCGATGGCCTGTTGAACGCCGGGTTCGGCAAGGCCTATGTGCTCAGTCCCGCCGATCTCAACCTCACCTGAGACCCCTACCGCACCACATGCATCGCGCAGGGCACATGGCGCACCACAAAGCCGGCCGTGGACCCCCAACAGGATACCTCCCATACCGAGCCGCTGCGATGCCATGACCACAAGGTCCATTTCTTCCTGCGCCGCATATTCGGAAATCGTGCGGCCCGGTGACCCAGCCAGCAACACGACACGGGCGCCGTCAATCTTGGCCGTCGCAGCTTCTATACCGGCGATCACCTCTTTCCGGTTGGAGTTCAGGACTTCCGCCGGCACCTGTTGTGCCACGTAGCCGGGCAGGCTTTCGAACACATGACAAGCGTGATTTTCGCGTCGGGCGCGGCTAGGCTGGCGGCAATTTTTAACGGGGCGTCACACAATTCTGCCTCGCCGCTGGCAACAGGAACAAGAATATTGGAATACATGGTTTGCCCTCCTGAGATATGCACCTCAGGCTAGGCCAACCGCACAGTGGCAGCCTTGATCCAAATCAGCCGCGCACCCAGTTCACGATCTGGCCCGCTGGCATCGCCCCGGATTGCCGCCGCGCTTCACGCCCGCTCTGGAAGGCAACCATAGTCGGGATACCACGGATGCCATATCTTGTGCCGGCGGTCTGATGGTCCTCTGTGTTCAGTTTGACCAGCCGGGCTTCGCCGCGCAACTGCCCCGCCGCCTTGGAAAACTCCGGCGCCATCATGCGGCAGGGGCCACACCACGGTGCCCAGAAATCCACCACCAGCGGCACGTCATCGGCCTTGGCCGCCCGGGCCAGCGTGGCGGCGTCAACCTCCACCGCCTTCCCGGGCATCAATGGCGTGCCACAGGTCCCACATTTCGGTCCTGCGCCCAGCTTTTCGGCTGGAACACGGTTGATCTGCCCGCAGTCCAGACATGTCAGTTTGCGACCTGCCATCTTTGGCCTCCACCATATTACGAAAACTAAATATGTATCTCAAAGCGGGTTTCAAGCGCTTCCTTGTTTTGCTGGAGAAGGACTCAACACTGCGCACGCTCGTGGGTACAGTCCTACAACAGAAGGAAGCCCCACATGCTGACAGCTATGGATCACGTCAATATCCGCACTGCGAATCTTGGTGACATGGTACGCTGGTACAAAAACGTCCTGGGCATGCCCACCGGCCCACGCCCCGATTTTCCCTTTCCCGGTGCCTGGCTGTATGTAGGCGATCAGGCGGTTGTGCATCTGGTGGGGGTGGAAACCCAGCTGCGAGGCGGGGGAGAAATAACACTGGAACATTTTGCGTTCCGTGCCACCGGGATGGCCAAGTTCCTGCAGCGTCTGGAAGCGGCAGGGGTCGCGCATAGCGTCGACCCGGTGCCGGGCTTTCCGGTGGTGCAGGTCAACCTGCACGACCCGGATGGCAACCATATCCACGTGGATTTTGCGGCGTAAGAAGCCTCTGGAGTGTAGCGGGACCCAATCCCCGCCCGAAGGTTTCGCGCGCGGAAGATATCTCGCAACAGGTCCCAAAAAGGATACCCTCACCGGCCCTCGCTCAAGAAACACAGCATATTGCCCCAGTGATCAGCATAAGCGCGGCCGATGGATGGCTGCGTTTCCACACTGGGCGTTTTTGAGCCACTCAAAACCGTTGCCACATCGCCAGCGACAACCCCACCTTCTCCTCGCGCAACTCCACCCCCGCCACCCAGCGGGGCTGGCCAGAGCGGCCGAAGATCAACGCGGACGTCACTGTCCAGCCGAACCCGAAACCATCGGTGTAGTAGCTCTCCAGTTTGATCATCGGCTGCGGCCCGCTCCGCACTGCAAACCCTGCGACGGCATCCAGCTTCCATAAGGGCGCAGGCTGGCCTGCGCGCAGCTCGACCGCGCCTTCCAGACCGATCCATCCGCCCTGTCCCCAAGGCCGCCCATAGAGCCCAGCCAGCTTGGCCATCCCACCGCGCTGGCCCAGTGTTTCATGCACGCCCAGCCCAACTTGCACCGCCATCCGCGCGGTCGCGGCATTGCCCCCGACCGGCATCCGCGCAAAGACCAGCGCATGTCCAGTGCGCAGCCCCTTCCGGTTCACATCCAGCCCCAGCGTCAGCGCGCGCAGCCCGTATTCCGCATAGGCCCCCATCTCATCCGCGGCCTGCCCACCGCGCAGAGTGACCGAGGCCGACATAAACCCTTCGCCTTCCGCGCGGGGCCATGCGCCGGCCCGCACCTCTGCGCCGTCAAGACAAACCAACAGGAAAAGAAGTCCCAGAAACCGCATTTCAAACCTTTCCGGCCAAGCGTGCCGAAAGATGGTTAACCAACAATTACCGTGAAGTGCCGACCCCCGCGCATTGACCTGCTCACGCGCTCGGGCTTTAGTTTGCAAATCCACAACCTGATGGAAGGACATGCCATGGTCACCGGTCGTTGCCTGTGCGGCACGGTCCAGTGGCGGGCCAAAGGCCCGTTTGCCCCGCTGAGCCATTGCCATTGCTCCCGCTGCCGCAAGGCTCACGCCGCACCATTTGCCACCTTCACTTCCTGCGCTCGCGATGCGTTTGAATGGGTGGCGGGCGAGGAGGCGATCACGCGATACGCCTCATCAGAAAACTTCGTGCACCCATTCTGTTCGCGTTGCGGCTCCACGGTGCCGCAGGTCACCTCAAGTGGAGACCGGGTGCGCCTGCCAGCGGGCAGTATGGACCAACCAACGGGGCTGGACGCCGGCCGCCATATTTTTGCTGCCTCCAAGGCCGACTGGTACCGCATCCGGGATATGATCCCGCAATATGAAGAGTTTCCCGCCTGACGCGGATAGCGGAAAGGACATACGCCATGCCCCCCAGAGCCCCGTTAGACCGGCTGCCCACCCATGATGTGCTGAAC
>JAEPNQ010000117.1 GCA_017643305.1 Marinibacterium sp.
CGCACGATCTTGTTGATCGTCTCGATCATGTGCACCGGAATACGGATGGTGCGTGCCTGGTCGGCAATCGACCGGGTGATCGCCTGCCGGATCCACCATGTCGCGTAGGTGGAAAACTTATAGCCGCGGCGGTATTCGAATTTGTCCACCGCCTTCATAAGTCCGATGTTGCCTTCCTGAATAAGATCAAGGAATTGCAGGCCGCGGTTAGTGTATTTCTTGGCAATCGAGATCACCAGGCGCAGGTTCGCTTCAACCATTTCCTTCTTGGCCTGACGCGCTTCTTTCTCGCCCTTCTGGACCTGTTGCACGATGCGGCGGAATTCGGAGATATCCAAGCCCACATACTGACCCACCTGCGCCATGTCGGCCCGCAGTTCTTCTACCTTGTCTGTCGACCGTTCGATGAACATCGCCCAACCGCGACCCGGCTTCTCGGCCATATCGGCCAGCCAGTTCGGGTCCAACTCGCGACCCCGGTAGGCATCGACAAAGTCACGCCGGTTGATCCGCGCCTGGTCAGCCAGCTTGACCATTGAACTGTCGATGGACATGACCCGGCGATTGATGCCGTAGAGCTGGTCGATCAGCGCTTCGATCCGGTTGTTATGCAGGTGCAGTTCGTTCACCAGTATGACGATTTCATGCCGCAATGCCTGGTAGGTTTCTTCATCTTTTTCGGAGAAGGTCCCATCTTCGTTCAGGGTTGCGGAAATCCGGCTATCCTGCATTTCCGACAATTGGGCGTAGTCGGACGCAATCCGTTCCAGCATGCCCAGAACACGATCTTTCAGCGCGGCTTCCATCGCGGCGAGGGACATGTTCGCCTGTTCGTCATCGTCGTCATCGTCGTCCTTGGCAATCGGGTTGCCATCGGCGTCCAGCTCCGAGCCACTTTCTGCGGCAGTATTTTGTGCCTGCATGGCGGAAGTGTCGACCACCGGCTCGTCAACCTCTCCGTCTTCGTCCATCTGGCCGGAGAAGGTAGTTTCCAGATCAATCACGTCACGCAACAGAATGTCTTCGCTCAGCAGTTCGTCGTGCCAGATGGTGATGGCTTGGAAGGTCAGCGGGCTTTCACATAGCCCCGCAATCATGGTGTTACGACCAGCCTCAATTCGTTTGGCGATCGCGATCTCACCTTCGCGAGACAGCAGCTCGACCGAGCCCATTTCGCGCAGATACATACGCACCGGGTCGTCCGTGCGGTCAAGCTTCTCAGTCTGTGCGCTGGCCAGCGTGACTTCGCGCGCATCCGACGTGGTGGCCACCTCGGTGGAGCCCTTCTGCTCCTCCTCTTCAGCCTCTTCGTCCTCGATCACGTTGATACCCATTTCACTTAGCATCGACATCACGTCTTCGATTTGTTCGGAAGACACCTGATCCGGCGGCAAGACCTGATTGAGTTGATCATAGGTGATGTATCCACGCTCGCGCGCCTCGGCGATCATCTTTTTGACCGCTGCCTGGCTCATATCAAGCGAGATTTCGGCTTCTTGCTCTTCCGGTTTGCGGTCCTCGGCGGTGTCCTTGGCGGCCATTTAAAGCTCCTGGTCAGAGAAGAGGTGATTCGCAATAATCGAATCGTTAAGGCGATCGAGTGATTCGACCACCCATGTATCGGGATTTCTTTAGCTCTGCCTTATAAAAAGACGTCAGTGTTGCCGTTTGGAATAAGTGATTCGGTCAAGAAGGCTGTCAAACGCCTCCCGTTCTTCGCGGTTGATTCGTGCACCGTTTTCACCGGTTTCATAATCGGCTGTATCCTCAAACTGGCTGCGCATCGCGCGGTTCTTGGCGTCAGCGGCCTGGCTCAGCCGCCATGTCAGGGCCTCATCCTGCAGATCACCCACGTCTTCCGCCGCTTCTGAAAGTTCTGCGTGCAGGCCGCTTTGGGCATGCAGCTTGGCGAACTCTTCGGTCAGCGTCATACGCGCCAATTCGGTGTCGTCCGGCTTTCTGAGGCAGGGAACGACTGCCACATGGCGACGGTTCAGAAGGTTTTCAAGGGCATGGGGGCCCAGCGCCTGAGCAATCGTGTCATGCAGGGTCTCGCGCGCAACACCCGGGCTCTGACGCAACAGAAAATCGCGCAACGCGGTGGTGTCAGGCTGGGAACAGGTCATCTGTTCCAGTTTGCTTTCAAATTCGCCCAACAGCGCCGGCGACATGACCAGAACGGACAGGATGACCGCTTCGCGCAGTTGGGTTTCGACGCTGCCATCCGAGGTAGCCAGAAGCGAGGCACGCGTGCCGGGCAGAGCGGCAGCAGGGGCCGCGCGTTGCTTGCGCCCATCCCAGCCGGTACGCGGCGGGGCAAACAGCGTGCGGCGCAGTTGGTTGATTTCTTGGCCATAATGGCTGCGCAAAGACGGATCGCGGATCAGCATGATCTTTTCGCGCAGCGCCTTGTCCAGCGCCGCCTTGCGTTCCGGGCTGTCGAACACGCGGCCTTCGATTTCGCGCTGCCACAGTAGGCGAACCATGGGCTGCGCCTGATCCAGCCGATCTTGCATGGCTGCAGCACCGCTGGCGCGGATCAGGTCGTCAGGGTCCATGCCTTCGGGCATTATTGCAAAACGCAGGGACTTTCCGGCTTCCAGCACTGGCAAGGCCAGGTCGATCACCCGCATCGCGGCGCGCAAACCTGCAGTGTCCCCATCCAGCGCAATGATCGGTTCATCCGCAACACGCCAAAGCATCTGCAACTGGTGTTCCGTCACGGCAGTGCCCAACGGGGCAACCGTTGCATTGAACCCGGCTTCGGACAGGGCGATCACGTCCATGTAACCTTCGGCTACGATTAATGGCTGCCCCTTGCCCGCCGCCTCACGGGCACGTCCGTGGTTGAACAGGCTACGCCCCTTGTCGAACAGCTCCGTTTCGGGGGAATTCAGGTATTTTGCATTGTCCGTTGGATCCATGGCACGGCCGCCGAAGGCGATCGCCCGACCCCGCGCATCGCGAATTGGAAAGATGATGCGGTTACGAAACGTGTCATAGGGTTTGCCGCCCTTTTGGCGGGGCTTGGCCAGCCCGGCCCCGAGGATCAGCTCTTCGTCTACGGATTTCCCGCGCAGGTGGTCCCACATGGCTTGCCACGCATCAGGTGCAAACCCGATTTCCCAGCGCTCCTGCGCCTCTACCGACAGGCCTCTGCGATCCAGATAGGCGCGTGACTCGGCTGCGGCCCCTGTGCGCAGTTGCAGACGGAAGAATTGCACCGCCTGTTCCATAACCTCGGCCAGCAAAGTGCGGCGGTCTGCTTTTTCTTGCGCCTGCGGATCACGTTCGGGCATTTGCATGCCCGCTTCCCCAGCCAGAATTTCGACCGCTTCCATGAAGCTCACGTTCTCGGTCTCGCGCACGAAAGTAATCGCGTCGCCCTTTGCGTGACAGCCAAAGCAGTAATAATACCCCTTTCGATCATCTACGTGAAAAGAAGCGGTTTTTTCCTGGTGAAAGGGGCACGGCGCCCACATGTCGCCCTTGCCCTGGTTCGATTTGCGCGGGTCCCACATAACCTTGCGCCCGACAACCTGGCTCAGGCTTAGGCGGGTGCGCAGTTCATCAAGAAAACCAGGGGGCAGAGACATGGAGCATTATGTGGTCCATTGCGCCGCCGAGTCCAGTGGCAGCCATGTCCGATGAGTAGACCTGCCCGGCGGGCAGGTCAGCCTTGTTTGACGCACAGTTCCTTCCATGCAGCGCTCAGATCCTTTTTGCGAATGTCGCGCATTTTCTGTTCATAGACCCATGGCGTCATGATCGGTATTGCCGCGTTGTAGTTCGAAGGCCAGGTCTGTTCGCTGGCGGCCAGATGCTTGACCACGTTGCGTTCCTTGACCTTGTCCAACCGCGCCTGCTGAATCGCGGCAACAATCTGAGCCTGGTAATCGCAGCTCTGCGTTTTGCTGTCAGCGGCAAGCACGGGACTGGCTACAAGGGCAAAGGCAAGGGCATATCGAAACATCAGGGCACCTCCGGAATCATTGTTCTGCCAGTCTATCCGCGGGCGGCAACGGCTTCCATGGCCGATTTGAGCTCATGCGCGAGAGTGCGCGCCATCGACCGAAACACCATTATGCCATAGCGGTCTGGACCGGTTCGCATCAGCACAGCGTGCATGTGGCCGATCAGAGTGCGCGCCGCGTGGCCCCGGGCAAAGACCCCATCGCGCAGATCCAGCGGCACCAAACGCGCCAGCACATCGCGCGCGCCAGGGCCATCCAGCGCAACGCAGGCCCAGGCATCAGTCTGATCGGTGATCGCCGCGCCCTTGATCGGTTCCACAGCAGCGCCCAGCACCAACGCCTGTCCCCGACCGCTCCACACCACACGGGCATGGGCGCGGCCGGTGGTGCGGCCCGGCTTGGGAAAATTAGCCCCGATCTGCGCCTTTAACGCCTCGGACACGACTTCCTCCTGCCCCCTGAACGGGGCAACAGAGGTGATGGAGGCAAACTCCAACTCGCTGCAGGTTAGATCACTGGTGGCAAAGGGCAAGAGACCCGTCAGCGGGGTTTTCGCAATCAAATCAGCCACGGGCGCGTCCTCCCTCCGGATCAAAGAACACCGGATCGACCACCTCGCAAGAAGTTTCGATCCCCCGCACATGATCCACAGTGCGGATCACTTCCCCCATCCGTTCCGGCCCGCGATGCAGGAAGGCCAGCGCGATCACACTGTCTAGTGTGGGTGAAAAACAGTTAGACGTGACATAGCCCTGGTGGTTCAGCCGGACCGGATCGGCATCCTTATCATAAAGATGTGCGCCCGCCGTGATCATCTTGACCGCACCCACGGGTTTCAGCCCCACCAGCCGCGCGCGATGGCGGTCCATCAGGCCGGGGCGTTCCGACATAGTCTTGCCGATGCAATCCTTGGCCTGAGACACCATGCGCTGCATCCCGATATCATAGGCGGTGACCCGCCCGTGAATTTCGGCATGGGTGATCAGCCCCTTCTCCAGCCGCAGGACGTTGAGCGCCTCCATGCCGTAGGGCCCGCCACCCATCGCTTCGGCCTCTTCGACCAGCAGCTTGAACAGGCTTTCGCCATAGCGCGCCGGAACAGCGATTTCGTAGGCATGTTCGCCGGAGAACGAAATCCGGAACAGCCGTCCGGCCACACCCATCACCGACACCGGCCCACAAGTCATGAACGGCCAGTCTTCGGCCACCAGCGGCACATCCAGCACCCCGTTCAGCAGATCACGCGATTTCGGTCCTGCCACTGCGAACTGGGCCCATTGTTCGGTGACAGAGATGAACCGCATATCCATGTCCGGGCAATGGCACTGATGCACAAACTCCAGATGGCGCACCACCTCCCCCGCTGCAGCGGTGGTGGTGGTCATCAGCCAATGGTCCTCTCCCAGCCGCGCAGTGGTGCCATCATCCATGACATGCCCGTCTTCACGCAGCATCAGGCCATAGCGCACCCGACCGGGTTTCACCGTGCTGAACCGGTTGGCGTATACGAAATCCAGAAACGCCCCGACATCAGGCCCCTGCAGGTCGATCTTGCCCAGCGTGGACACATCGCTAACGCCGACCGTTTCGCGCACCATGGCAACTTCCCGATCACAGGATTGCCGCCAGGTCTTTTCGCCCTTGCGCGGGAAGAAGCTGGGCCGATACCACAGCCCTGCTTCGATCATTGGCGCGCCCATGTCACGGCTGACCACGTCGCTAGTTGTCAGCCGTTCGGGGGCAAAACCCGTGCCCTGCCCACCCGCGCCCATCGCGGCGACCGACACCGGCACAAAGGGCGGCCGGAACGTGGTGGTCCCGGTCTCAGGGATCTCCCGCCCAGTGGCATCGGCCAGCACGGCTAGTGCGGACATGTTGGAATTTTTACCCTGATCCGGGGCCATCCCTTGCGTGGTGTAGCGCTTCATATGTTCGACCGAACGGAAATTTTCCGTGGCCGCCAGCTTCACATCCTTCACTGTTACGTCGTTCTGGAAATCAAGCCACGCACGCCCTTTGCCCGCAACCGACCACAGCCGGTCGGTGCGATAGGGATCATCCTCCGCCTCGGGCAGTGGTGCATCGGCTCCCCTGTACCCGAGCGCCTCTGCCGCGTCGCGCCCGGCGGACTGACCTTCGCGCAGACAGGCAGCAGTCGAAAACGCGCCGTTGCAAGCGCCCGCGGCCTGCAGACCCGCAACCGCGCCCTCAACCGGCACGAAGGCCAGCAGATCGTCGCGCCAGACGGGCCGCCCGCCCATATGGCAAGTCAGATGCACCGAAGGGTTCCAGCCCCCCGCAACGGCAAGGCAATCGGTTTGGATCCGTTCTTCGCCACTGGGTCGCCGCACCGTGATACTTTCCAGCCCGCGTCGTCCCTGGCTGTCACAGACCTGACCGCCCTTGATCAATTGCACACCAGGCAAGTCCGGCGCGTCATGGCGGGAATCGATCACAGCCGCGATATGCACACCCGCATCCATCAGGTCCCGCGCTGTGCGATGGCCAGAATCGTTGGTGGCAAACACTGTGACCGCCCGCCCGGGGCTGACACCCCAGCGATTGGCATAGGCCCGCACGGCCCCAGCCGCCATGATCCCTGGTCGATCATTATTGCGGAACGCGACCGGTCGCTCCAATGCACCTGCGGCCAAAACCGTACGTTTGGCCACAATCCGCCAGAAACATTCCAGCGGCAGGCCTGGACGGCGGCGGCGATGGTGGCCAACCCGTTCGACCGCGCCATAGGTGCCGTGGTCATACGATCCCGTCACCGTGGTGCGCGACATCAGGCGCACATTGGGCATCGCTGCCAGTTCTGCCACCACATCGGCAGCCCAGACATGGCCCGGTTGCCCATCCACCTCTTCAGTTTCGCCCAACAGCCGCCCGCCCATGCTGGCGTCTTCATCGGCGAGGATTACATCCGCCCCGGCCCGTGCTGCTGTGAGCGCCGCCATCAACCCGGTCGGTCCCGCACCGATCACCAGCACATCGCAGAAGGCAAAGGCTTTCTCATAGATGTCGGTATTGTGCTCTTGCGACAGCGCGCCCAGCCCCGCAGCCCTGCGAATAGCCGGTTCATAGAGCTTTTCCCAGAATGCACGCGGCCACATGAAAGTCTTGTAATAAAACCCGGCACCCAGAAACGGTACGGCCAGATCGTTCACGGACAGCAGATCAAACCCCAAGGACGGCCACCGGTTCTGGCTGCGGGCCTCCAGCCCTTCATACAGCTCCTGCGTGGTGGCACGGATGTTCGGCTCCTGCCGTCCGCCAACCCCTACGGTGACCAGCGCATTTGGTTCTTCGCTACCGGCAGAATAGACCCCGCGCGGGCGGTGGTATTTGAACGACCGGGCCACAACCTGCACCCCGTTGGCCAGCAGGGCCGAGGCCAGCGTGTCCCCGGCGAAGCCCGAATATCGCGTACCATCGAAGGTGAACGGCACCGACCGCGATCGGTCGATCAGCCCACGATCCGCGATCCTCATGGCTGATCCTCCACCAGGGCGGCGTCCAGCACCTCATGGGTGATCGTATTGCGTGTGACCACGATCCAGGAACAGCAGCCCGCCTCATGATACCACAGATCCCGCGTCACCCCGGCCGGGTTGTCGCGCAGATGCAGGAACTCATCCCATACGGCCTCATCCGCCTCCGGCGCAGGCCGGTCCGCCGCCTCGGCCGCGCCCTTATAATAGAACTCGCGCCGGTCACGCTCTCCACAGATCGGACAGGGCAGTCTCATCGCGCATCTCCCTGCTTCATCTTCGAAAAAATACTCAATCCGGCCCTTCCGCCCAAAACCGTCAGTGCAGGTTGTGCTGCGCCCCAGTGCCTTCTTCGTCCATCAACCCATACCCATCGCGGAACCGGTCCAGCCGGAAGCCCGTGGCAGCCTCGAACGGGCGGTCGGTCGCGATGAGGTGGGCAAAGGAAAACCCGCTGGCCGGGACCGCCTTGAACCCGCCATAACACCAGCCACAATCCAGATAGAGCCCATCGATCCCTGTCTTGTCGATGATGGGCGAGCCATCAGGCGTCATGTCCATGATCCCGCCCCAACTGCGCAGCACCTTGGCCTTGCCGATCATCGGCATCAGCGTCATGCCCGCCTCCATCACGTGTTCGACCATCGGCAGGTTGCCACGCTGCGCATAGGAGGCATACATGTCCAGATCCCCGCCAAAGACCAGCCCGCCCTTGTCGGACTGGCTGATATAGAAATGGCCCATGCCATAGCTGATCACATGGTCAATGCAGGGTTTCAGCCCCTCAGTCACGAACGCCTGTAGGATATGGCTTTCGATGGGCAGGCGCAGCCCGGCCATCGCCGCGACCTGGCTGGTGCGGCCCGCCACGACGATGCCAACCTTCTTCGCGCAGATCGCGCCGCGCGTGGTCTGCACGCCGGTGACCGCGCCGTTTGCCACATCGATTCCCGTAACCTCGCAATTCTGGATCAGGTCGACCCCGCGCTGATCCGCGCCGCGGGCGTAGCCCCAGGCCACCGCGTCATGTCGGGCGGTGCCGCCACGCGGATGGTAAAGCGCGCCGTAGATCGGGAACCGCGTGTTGTCATAATCGAGATAAGGCAGCAGTTTGCGCACCCCTTCGCGGTCCAGCAGCACCGCGTCATCGCCCTGGCTGCGCATCATGTTCCCGCGCCGCACGAAAACGTCGCGCTGCCCGTCGGAATGGAACAGGCTGATCTGCCCGCGCTGGGAATGCATAACGTTATAGTTAAGCTCCAGCTCCAGCCCCTCCCAGAGCTTCATGGAGTAGGAATAGAACTGGGAATTGCCCTCGAGAAAGTAATTGGCGCGCACAATCGTGGTGTTCCGGCCGATGTTGCCGCCGCCGAGATAGCCTTTTTCCAGCACCGCGACATTGGTCAGCCCGTGCTCGCGCGCAAGGTAGTAAGCGGCAGACAGCCCATGGCCGCCGCCACCAATGATGACGATGTCATATTCGTCTTTCGGGGCCGGATCGCGCCACTGCGGGGTCCAGCCGCTATTGCCAGTCAACCCTTCCTTGAGAACCCGAAATCCAGAGAACCCCATCTGTCGCTCCTGCCAACATTCGGGATCACTCAATCAACTCGGGCCAGAAGGTGCAATGACCCGTCTGATATTTCGCAGAAATGTCGCGCATGAAACGGCATCAAAAGCGCATGCGAAAGGCAAATCCGGCGATCGGGGCAGTGTCGTAGGATTGGTGGCTGATGACAGCACCAGCCGCGGTTTCCAGTTTCAGCGACCCGTTGAACTCCGCCCCGACAAAGCCGGTCAGCGAAACCGCCGGGTTGGGTTCGTAATTGGCGATCAGCACAACCGGCGTTCTGCGGTCCTGTCCGACGCCATTTGGGACCAGCCCGTTATTGTTGAGACGGAACCGCACCCGATCAGACCGGGCCGAAAGGGAGATGTTGAAGCTGTCCGATACATCGTGGATCAAGCTCAGACCGGGACCACGCGTTGCACCAAGGCCACCGCCGGTGGACAGCGCTCATCTGTCTGCAAGTCCAGCGCTTGCGCAGCAGTCTGGCAGTCGCATGCCCGCGCCGCGGCGCGTAACCTCTAACCTGTAGCGGACCGCGCCGCCCCAGCACTGCAGGGCAATCTGGCCCGCTACCCGGTCAGAGCCCCTTGGCGCGATAGCTGGCCGCAACCCGGTCGATGGCCACCAAATAGGCGGCAACGCGCAGATCCTCGACATCCTCACGGGAATGCCAAACTTCGCGCATCGACTGGTAGGCCGTGCGCATCGTGTCATCGAGCCCGGAGCGTACCAGTTCCAACTCCCCTGCCCCGCGCAGGTTTTTGTGTTTGAAATCCGGCGACATGCTCCAGGCCTCGCCAAGATGTTCGTCGAGCCTCTGCAACTCGTTGACGATCAACTGATGGCGGGCTTCCTCCTGTCGGCGGCCCATGCGGCCAAAACGGATATGGCTGAGATTTTTGACCCATTCAAAATAGGAAACGGTGACCCCGCCAGCATTTGCGTACATATCCGGGATGATCACTGTGCCTTTTTTGCGCAAGATATCATCTGCACCGGCGGTTACCGGCCCATTGGCAGCTTCGATAATCAGCGGTGCCTTGATTTCATTTGCGTTTTTGAGGTTGATGACACCCTCCAGCGCGGCCGGGATGAGGATATCACATTCTTCCTCCAGCGCCTTGTTACCGTCTCGCACGAACCGCGGACCCGGGAACATATCGACGCCGCCATGCCGTGTAGTGTGCTGCTTGATCACCTCAATATCCAGCCCCTCAGGGTCAAGCAACGCTCCGTCGCGTTCAATCACCGCAACGATGATCGCGCCGTCTTCTTCGGCGAGAAATTTCGCGGCGTGATAGCCTACATTGCCCAACCCCTGCACGATTACCCTCTTGCCTTCCAAGCTGCCTGACAGTCCGGCCTTGGCGACATCCTCGGGGTGGCGGAAGAATTCCTGCAGCGCGTATTGCACGCCGCGACCGGTTGCCTCAACGCGGCCCTGAATGCCGCCGGCATGGGGCGGTTTGCCGGTAACGCAGGCATTTGCGTTGATATCAGTCGTGTTCATGCGGCGATACTGGTCCGCCATCCATGACATTTCGCGTTCGCCCGTGCCCATATCCGGTGCCGGCACGTTCTGAGCGGGATGGATCATGTCGCGCTTGGCCAGTTCATAGGTGAACCGCCGTGTAATCATCTCCACTTCATATTCGTCATACTGGCGCGGATCAATGCACAGCCCGCCCTTGGACCCGCCAAACGGCGCTTCGACCAGAGCGCATTTGTAAGTCATCAGCGCGGCTGAGCAGCCCGATCTGATTGGTCCAAGGTAATTGTTAGTGCATGATCGGGCTGGTTTCCATTTGGATGATGGTTTCGGGAGCCTGTGGCCGATAGCCCAATGCACTGTGTGGCCTCTTGGTGTTGTAGTGTTTCCTCCATTGCTTGATAAGGATTTGAGCCTCACGCAGGCTATAGAAGATTTCCCCATTGAGCAGTTCATCCCGCATCCGCCCGTTGAAGCTTTCGCAATACCCATTCTCCCAGGGCGAACCTGGCTCGATGAATGCCGTCTTTGCACCGACAG
>JAEPNQ010000141.1 GCA_017643305.1 Marinibacterium sp.
CAATATCTTGTGTCGCGCGCATCTGGTGTTTTTCCTAGCAATTGCAACGCTTTTGGGGACGTTTCTGACCTCGGCAGAGGCCCAAAATTACCGCTTCACATCGGTCCAGGTTGAAGGCAATCAGCGCATCGAAACCGGCACCATCGTCAGCTACACGGGAATCGCTCGCGGGCAGAGTTTGACCGGCGGACAGCTGAATGAAGCCTACCAGAAGGTTGTGGCGAGCGGCTTGTTCGAGGCTGTGGAATTCAACCCGCGCGGAGGCATTCTGGTCATCCGGGTGCAGGAATTCCCAACGATCAACTCTATCGTTTTCGAAGGCAACAAACGGCTGGACGATGATGTACTCGAAGGGTTCATTGAAAGCACGCCGCGTCGGGTGTTCAACCCTGGCACCGCCGAACGAGACGCCGGAACCATTGCACAGGCCTATTCCCAGCAGGGCCGGATTTCGGCTGCGGTTTCGCCCCGCATCATTCGCCGCGATGAAAACCGCGTCGATCTGGTTTTTGAAATTTCGGAAGGCACGACCACCGAGGTGGAGCGCGTCAGCTTTGTCGGTAACCGCGTGTTCTCCGATCGCCGATTGCGCCGAGTTCTGCAGACGAAACAGGCCAATTTCCTGCGCACGTTCTTCCGATCAGATACGCTGATCGAAGATCGGCTGGAGTTCGACCGGCAGGTTCTGCGCGATTTCTACCTATCACGCGGCTACGTAGATTTCCGCGTGCTCAGCACCAACGCCGAACTGACACGCGAACGCGACGCTTACTTCCTCGTTGTCAACTTGGAGGAAGGCCAACAGTTCCGTTTCGGTCAGATCACAACAGTCAGCGAAATTCCCGCTGCCAATGCGGCGGAATTCCAAGATGCTTTGCGGGTCAAGCCGGGCGTGGTCTATTCACCATCATTGGTAGAAACGTCCATCGCCCGGTTGGAACGGCTGGCAATCCAGAAGGATATTGATTTCCTGCGTGTCGAGCCGCGCGTGACCCGCAATGACCGCGACCTTACGTTGGATTTGGAATTCGCGCTGGTTCGTGGCCCGCGCATTTTCGTCGAACGCATCGACATCGAAGGCAACACCACGACATTAGACCGCGTCGTGCGGCAGCAGTTCAAGGTGGTGGAAGGCGACCCCTTCAACCCTCGTGAAATTCGGGAATCAGCCGAACGTATTCGTGCGCTCGGCTTTTTCGCAGACACGCAGGTCGAAGCCCGCGAGGGGTCCACACCCAATCAGGTCGTGGTCGATGTCGACGTGGAAGAAAAACCCACTGGTTCGCTGCAGCTGGGTGGTTCGTTCTCGACCAATGACGGGTTCGGTGTTGCCATTGGCCTGACAGAAAACAACTTCCTTGGCCGGGGGCAGCGCATGTCGCTCAACCTGTCAACTGCGCAGGACAGCGAAGAGTATGTGATTGGTTTCACCGAACCGTACCTGTTGGGGCGGGACCTGCGGTTGAACATCGATCTTGGCTTCTCTGCGGCGGATTCCAGCTTTGCCAACTATGATACTGAACGCCTTTTCTTTAACCCCTCCCTCGAATTTCCAATCAGCGACCGCAGCAGGGTCGGGCTGACCTATTCCTGGGACGCGAGCGAAATGATCAGCCGTGGAACGTTGTCTACAGGCGAAGAATTGACCGGCTTCACCATTGCGAACGAAATCGCTACCGGCAAACGTACAACCAGTTCGCTCGGTTTGAGCTACACCTACGACAGTCGCCTGACCGGTCTGAATCCCAACGCTGGTGTCCTGTTTGAAATCGGCGCTGATCTGGCCGGTCTGGGCGGGGATAACGAATACCTTTCGACCCGCGCAAAGGCCATCGCGCAGACCCGCGTTTTGAACGAAGAGGTTGTGCTGCGGGCCACCCTGGAAGGTGGAGCGCTGCATTGGCGTGGCAACAACAACAGCCGGGTGATCGACCGTTTCCAGCTCGGGCCGACCGTCATGCGCGGGTTTGAACCGCAGGGCATTGGTCCGCGTGAACTCGTCGATCGATGTGTGCCGGGATCCGCCTGCGACGTGACCGCTGGGACTGGCAGCATCTATTCCCGCGATGACGCGCTGGGCGGTAATCTCTATGCTGTTGCAAGGTTCGAGGCGGAATTTCCCCTCGGTCTGCCCGAGGAACTCGGCTTGCGCGGATCGCTGTTCTACGACATCGGCAATCTTTGGAACCTCGACAATGTGGATACGACGCCGACCGGTGGCTGTGGTGGCGCCACTTGTAGCCAGCAGATTGTGGGCAGCACCGGGTCGTTCCGTCAAGTTATAGGGTTTGGCCTGATCTGGAATTCCGTCCTTGGTCCGCTCCGGTTGAACTTCACCCAGGCACTGTCCAAGGAAAGCTTCGACAAAGAGCAGACCTTTGACCTGACCGTATCAGCCCAGTTCTGATCTGGTGTGGTACCCCGCGCGCATGCGATGCTGGTACCGTTATTTGGCATTCGCCTTTTGCCTGCTGATGGCGGCCCCTGTGGCCGCCCAGCAACTAGGCGTGGCTGGCAGCCCGATCCTGACCATCGAATCCAACCGACTGTTCGCCGAAAGTGCCTTTGGCAAACGCGTCGCGCGGGAGATCGAGGCAGACAGCGCGGTGCTCTCCGCAGAAAATCGTCGGATCGAAGCGGAACTCACCACCGAAGAACGCGACCTGACCGAACGCCGCTCGGAAATGGAACCGGATGCCTTCCGCGTTCTGGCCGACGCGTTTGACGAAAAGGTTCAGACGATCCGCCGCGAACAGGATGAAAAAGGCCGCCTGCTGAACCAGAAACAGGATGCCAGCCGGGGCATGTTCTTCAATGCCGCTCGGCCCATTCTCGAAAACCTGATGCGCGAAGCAGGCGCAGCCGTGATCTTGGAACGTTCCACTGTGTTTCTCAGCGCCAACATCAGCGACGTGACCGATTTGGCCATCACGCGAATTGATGCCATCCTTGGTGAAGGCCCCGAAGACCTGCCCGGCGCAGACGATCAATAGCTGCTGCTCATCCCGCTTTGCGGATCACGTATACCTGATACCCGTCCACTTCGGCCTGAGACACCAATTCATGCCCGCTTTCCATACAGAAATGTGGAACGTCCACGATGGCGGCAGGGTCATCTGCCAGCAGCTCCAGTAACGCCCCGGGCACCAGCGGCTTTAATGCTTTGCGCGCCTTTAGCACAGGCAGCGGGCATAAAAGGCCGCGCGCGTCGAGAGATAGATTAGGGGCAGTCATACCCATGGGGTATCGGGGATGTTTCACGCTGTCCACAGGGATGTGACCCTGTTGTGCAGTGACCCCGCCGACCAGATCGCATATGTGCGGGTTATGGCAGAGATTAACATCATAGACCTGGGCCTGTTGCCCGCGATGTTCGTGGCGCTTCTGGCAGGCGTCATCAGCTTCCTGTCCCCCTGTGTGCTGCCCATTGTGCCGCCCTATCTGGCGTATATGAGTGGAGTTTCGGTGGGCGAACTCAGCAGCACGCAGCGTACGCGCAACCCCGCATTGCTGCCCGCGCTGTTCTTTGTGCTGGGGCTGAGCACGGTGTTCCTGTTTCTCGGTTTCACGGCTTCGGCCATCGGGACGGTGTTTCTGTCCTACCAGACCTGGTTCAACGTGGTTGCTGGCGTGCTGGTCATGGGCTTCGGTGCGCACTTCATCGGCATCTACAGGATCGGCATTCTGGACCGTGAAGCACGTTTGGACGTTGGCGACTGCGGCGGCACCTCTTTTGGCGCCTATTTGCTGGGGCTGGCCTTTGCCTTTGGCTGGACGCCTTGCATCGGCCCACAGCTGGGCGCGATCCTCACACTGGCTGCGTCAGAAGGTTCCGTCACCCGCGGCACCATGTTGCTGGCGATCTATGCCATCGGGCTGGGCGTGCCGTTCCTGCTGGTCGCCGCCTTCCTGCCGCGTCTGGGGGGCGTGATGGGCTGGATGAAACGTCATATGGAACAGATCGAACGCATCATGGGCTTGTTGTTGTGGACCGTTGGGCTGCTGATGCTGACCGGCGGCTTTTCCCGCTTCTCCTACTGGCTGCTTGAAACCTTCCCGGGGCTCGCAGCGCTGGGGTAGGGCGCGCCTTACTCTCGCCCCAAAACCAGGCTATGGTCGCCTAGAAAACCTGTCCAAGCGCTACAAAACTGGCGACTTGGCGTTAAAAAATGTGACCTTGGAAATCCCGGATGGGCAGCTCGTGGCCCTGATCGGCCCGTCTGGGGCGGGCAAGTCCACCTTGATCCGCTGTGTCAACCGGCTGGTCGATGCAACAGAGGGAGAGATCCATCTGGGCGATAGGGAGATTACCGGCCTTTCCACAACGGATTTGCGCCGGGCGCGCCGCCGCATGGGGATGATCTTTCAGGAATATGCGCTGGTTGAGCGGCTTACCGTGATGGAGAACGTGCTGTCGGGCCGGCTTGGCTACGTCAATTTCTGACAAAGCCTGTTCCGTAAATTCCCGAAAGAGAACGTGCGCGAGGCATACAGACTTCTGGACCGTGTGGGCCTGATGCATATGGCAGACAAGCGGGCAGATGAATTGTCCGGAGGCCAGCGCCAGCGTGTTGGCATTTGCCGGGCGCTGATCCAGCATCCTGAGTTGTTGTTGGTTGACGAACCAACCGCCAGCCTCGACCCAAAGACCTCGCGCCAGATCATGCGGCTCATCAAGGAACTCTGTGAGGAACGCGGTTTGGCCGCAATCATCAATATTCACGACGTGGCGCTGGCCCGTATGTTTTCCGAACGCGTTGTCGGCCTGAAACTGGGCGAGATCGTCTATGATGGTGCTCCCGACGGCCTGACCCCGGATGTGCTGACTGAGATCTATGGCGAGGAAGACTGGGAAGCAACAATCGAGAAAGTCGAGGACGACGAGGCCGGCACCCTCGATGGCGGACAGGCGGCATGAGCGACGTGACCTCGACCTACGCCGATACTTGGAAAAAACCGCCTTTTATCAAGAACTCCTTGCTGCGGTGGCTGATCTACCTCGGTACCTTGACCTATTTTTTCGTCGCCCTCTACACGATGGAGGTGAATTGGACACGCGTCTCCGAGGGTATTCCGCGCGGTATCGACATGCTGAGCAAATTCTTTCCGCCAGATTTGAGCGATTCCCGCGGCGTCATCCTCGATGGTATTCTCGAAAGTATCTGGATGGGCGTGATTTCGACCATCGGGGGGATTGTGCTGTCGGTCCCGATTGGCTTGGGCGCCGCGCGCAACCTCTCGCCAACTTGGATGTATCTCTTTTGCCGTAGCATCATCGCCGTCTCAAGGACGTTCCCAGAGGTCATTCTGGCGATCTTCGCTGTGAAGTTCTTTGGCTTCGGCCCGTTTGCCGGTTTCGTGGCGCTTTCGATTGGAACCATCGGGTTTTTCGCCAAGCTTCTAGCCGAGGACATCGAGAACATGAGCAGGTCCCAGGCAGAGGCGGTGCGCACCACGGGGGCCTCCTGGCTGCAATGGGTGAACTATGCGATCCAGCCGCAGGTCCTGCCGCGTATGATTGGGCTGTCGCTTTACCGGCTCGATATCAACTTCCGTGAAAGCGCCGTGGTTGGTATCGTGGGTGCCGGTGGGATCGGGGCGCATCTGCTGATCTCAGTACAACGCTACGAATACGCCACCACGGCCACGATCCTGTTTTCGATCATCGCGATTGTGATCGCACTGGAATACACCTCCGGTTACCTCAGAAAGTGGGTGCAGTAATGCCGATGATCGAAACCAACGACGGGCCGATCTGGCGCAAACGCACCCCTTTGAAGCAATGGCTGATTTGGGGCGGATGGCTTATCGGGCTCTGCATTGCGGTCTACGCCTGGAACCTGATCTCGGAAAAGACCATCTGGATGTTCGTCTGGGACGCCCCGCGCCAGATGGCTGATATTGGCACCCGCATGGTTCCACCGGATTGGGACTATATGTCCAAGCTCTGGCGACCGGTCTGGGATACGCTGAACATCGCCACCATTGGTACGGCAATTGCCATGATCCTCGCCGTGCCCATCACGTTTTTGGCCGCGCATAACACCACGCCGCATAAATCCGTGCGAGCGGTGATGCTGTTTATCATCGTGGACACGCGGTCGGTCAACTCGTTGATCTGGGCGCTGCTTCTGGTGGTGATTGTTGGTCCTGGTGTTCTGGCCGGAACCATCGCCATTGGTTTCAGATCCATCGGTGGCTGCGCCAAGCTGATCTATGAGGCTATCGAAGAGATTGACCAGACCCAGGTTGAGGCAATCGAAGCCACGGGCGGGTCACGCGCGCAACAGATGATCTACGGGATCGTGCCGCAGATCCTGCCTACAATCGCTGGGGTCGGCGTGTTCCGCTGGGACATCAACGTCCGCGGCTCGACCATCCTTGGGATTGTCGGTGCTGGTGGGATTGGTGTGCAGCTTAACGCTGCTATCAATGTACTGGCCTGGACGCAGGTCTCGATGATCCTGATCGTGATCCTAGGCACGGTGTTCCTGTCGGAGTACATCTCGGCCAAGGTGCGTGGAGCCATCATCTGACGTCTCGACATGCAATGCACGCTGGGCGGTCCCGTAACAGGCTGTTCGCCCGGTTCTGTCTCAAGCGGTCATGCCTTCGTAAGCCCTTTGCCCGGCTGGAGCTGGTTTCTTTTGACCTTACAGAAACCTAAAAATGTTGCTCTCAAAGTTACTCGAAGACCAAACCGATGATCGCGTGAGGCAAGGCAGCGGCGAATGTAACAGCCGCAAATAGTGTATAAAAAAACCGCCAAAAAATGGCAGCACGGCTATTGGGATTCATCACCGCACGAGCAAAAAAGGCGCTTATTGCCGTTAAGACAAAGGACA
>JAEPNQ010000164.1 GCA_017643305.1 Marinibacterium sp.
ACACCATCGATAGATTTCAGGTCGGCCAGCGTCAGCACGCGGTGTCCCTGTGGGCGCAGTCCACGCTGGCTTAAGTTACGCAGGCCAATACCGGGGTCGTCGAGATTGGTGCGCGGCGTATCCACCCGTTGGTCAACCGAAGCCCCGTATTCGGTTCGGGCGTGGTGTATGGTAGATGAAGGTTTGGCAAGCGGGTTGTCAGAACCCTGCTGCATGCCGTGCATACTGTGGTCCATGGCCATACCGCCGGACATTTGGGAATGATCCATCTTGGTTTGGCCCATGGAGTCCATTTTCATCATGTCGTGGCCCATGGCACCACCACCCATTGCTCCCATCATATCCTTCATGGTTAACCACTCGGGGGGATCGGGTTCTGGCACTGGCGCTGTTAAACCTTGCCGCACGCTCAGGGTGCCGCGGGCGTAACCGCTGCGTTCCATGCTCTGGGCGAAGATCGTATAAGCGTCGTCCTGGGGCTCGACCATGACATCGTAGGTTTCGCCGGGGCCAAAGCGGAATTCATCCACCGTGACCGGCTCGACATCCTGGCCATCGGCCTGGATCACCGTTAACTTCAAACCGGGAATGCGAACATCATAAAAGCTATTGCTGGCGGCATTGATAAACCGCAGCCGTACGCGATCACCGCGCTGGAACAACCCGTTCCAATTGCCCGCCGGAGTGGTGCCATTCATCAGGAAGGTGAGGGTCGCCGCCGACAGGTCCGCCAGATCGGTCGGGTTCATCCGCATCTGGTTCCACATCTGGCGTTTTTCCAGTGCCGCCTGCAAGCCCATCTTTGAGACATCGGCTGTGAAATCGAAAAAGGTGGGCTGATTGAAGTTGTAGACATCGCTTTGCACTTTCAGTTTGCTGAAGGCGCGCATCGGGTCTTCGTCGGTCCAGTCTGAAAGCTGTACCACGTAATCCTGATCGGCGCGGTGTCTTTCGCCTGCCCGTGGTTCAATGATCAGGGCGCCGTACATGCCTGTCATCTCCTGAAAGCCGGAGTGGCTGTGGTACCAGTAGGTGCCGCTCTGCTGAAGCGTAAAGCGGTAAACAAAGGTTTCCCCCGGGGCAATTCCATTGAAGCTGATGCCGGGTACACCATCCATTTGATAGGGCAGCAATATCCCGTGCCAGTGAATGGAGGTGGCGACCGGCAGGCGGTTAGTGACGCGGATGGTGACGTCATCGCCTTCCCGCAGCCGTAACGTCGGTGCCGGGATGGAACCGTTGATAGTAGTCGCCGTGCGCGTGACGCCAGTGAAATTGACGGGTGTTTCGGCGATCACCAGATCGATTTCTCGGCCGCTGAGCACTGGTGCTGAGCCCAGCGCGGTCGCGCCGTTTACGGCTGCCTGCAACCATGACGGTGTGGCGGCCAGCACGCCACCGGCTGCAAGTCCCTGTACGAAGCGGCGGCGACTGAGTTGCCAGGGTTGCTTGGGTCGGGGGAAATCATGGGTCATGAGTCAATCTCTTTTCGAATAAGTGATGGTTGTTACACGTTCTGACTCCGCATGCTAGCGAGCCGAGCCTGT
>JAEPNQ010000067.1 GCA_017643305.1 Marinibacterium sp.
CATGCGCTTCATCATGCGCTCGGCCTGTTCCATCTCGATGGTTTCCTGGGCCTTTTCCACCAGCGCGACGATGTCACCCATGCCCAGAATGCGGCCTGCGATCCGATCGGGTTCGAAGGTCTCCAGTGCGTCCATCTTTTCGCCAAGACCAACAAACCGGATCGGCTTGCCCGTGACCGCGCGCATCGACAGCGCCGCGCCGCCGCGCCCGTCGCCATCCATCCGGGTCAGTACGACACCAGAGATGCCGATCTTGTTGTCGAACTCCTCAGCCACTTCAACCGCGACCTGACCGGTCAGACCATCGACAACTAGCAGTGTTTCGCGCGGGTTGACCGCATCTCGGACGTCTTCGACCTCCTGCATCAGCACTTCGTCGATCTGCAGACGTCCGGCCGTGTCCAGCATGTATACGTCATAGCCGCCCAGCGTTGCCTGCTGCTTGGCGCGCTTGGCGATGTCCACGGGCTTCTGGCCCGGCACGATCGGCAGCGTGTCTACCCCGATCTGCGAGCCCAGTACCGCGAGCTGGTCCATCGCCGCCGGGCGATACACGTCGAGCGAGGCCATCAGAACCTTTTTGCCGTCCCGGTCTTTCAACCGCTTGGCCAGTTTGCCGGTGGTGGTGGTTTTACCTGACCCTTGCAGACCGACCATCAGGATCGGCGCAGGCGGGCTGTCGATCTTCAGTGCGCCGGGGTCTTCTGCGCCCCGCAGCACCTCGACCAATTCGTCATGGACGATCTTCACCACCTGCTGGCCGGGGGTGACCGATTTCGTTACCGCCTGGCCGGTGGCCTTTTCCTGCACCGCCTTGACAAAATCCCGAGCGACGGCCAGCGACACGTCCGCTTCCAGCAGGGCAACGCGCACCTCCCGCAGAGCGGTCTTGACGTCGTCCTCGCTCAGCGCGCCTTGCTTGGTCAGCCGAGCAAAGACACCGGAGAGGCGTTCGGACAGGTTTTCAAACATTTCTCTCGGGCTCCTTCAGGCCAGTTTCCATTTGCTCCCTGAGATAAGAAGCGGTTCGTAAATGCACAAACGCCCCCACGGGCGTAACACGCTGGTGGGGGGCGATCCCCGCAAATGCGGGGACCGGAAACTTTGGCGCTTCCGGGTATTTGGCGGGTCGTTACTGGTTGATGCGGAGTGAGTCAACCCAAGTGGCCGCTCCCAGATCAGGTCGGAAGCGGCGGAACGGTTACGCTGCCAGGTTCAAAACTGCCTCATCTGCGGCTTTCAGCGCTGCTTCGGGGTCCAGCACCATTTTGTCGGCGGCGACGACGGACACATCTGTAATTCCGATGAAGCCCAGCACATGGCGCATATAGGGCGTCGCAAAATCGATCTCAGAATCGACCGCGGTGCCGCCCGATGCCAGCGCAATGATTGCGCGTTTGCCGGTCAACAGACCCTGCGGACCGTCTTTGGTATAGCGGAAGGTTTCGCCAGCGCGCGCAACCAGATCCACCCACGCTTTCAGCGCGGCGGGGATGCCAAAGTTCCAAACCGGCAGGCCGATGACGATAGTATCGGCACGTCGCAGTTCATCGACCAGCGTGTCCGAGATCCGAAGCAGAGCGCGCTGTTCCGCCGTTTGGTCATTCGCTGGTGTGAAATTTGCACCAATCCAGTCGCTGTCCAGATGCGGCAGGCTGCGAGTCAGATCCCGCATGATGATTGTATCTGGGGCAAGCCGCTCCACTACGTTCTGGGTAAGCTTGCGCGTGACCGAGTCTGCGCCGCGCGGGGATACGTCGATTTGAAGAACAGTATTGGCCATGGGTTGGGTCCTGTTTGGTAAATAGAAGATGTAATGAAAGCTGAGTTCTTGCGTTTCCGAACGCAACTCGACTAAATCAACACCTTGTGTGAAATTTTGCACAACTAGGAGGAAGGGCATGGACAATTGGGATGAAGTCAGAACCGCCTATCAGGTTGCGCGGATTGGGACGGTATCCGGCGCGGCGGAGGTTCTGGGGGTGCATCACGCCACCGTGATCCGACACATCGATGCCTTGGAAGATCGGATGAAGGTCAAGTTGTTTCAAAGGCATGCGCGCGGCTACACCCCGACCGAAGCGGGCCAGGATCTGTTGCGCGTGGCGCAGACGACGGACGATCAGTTCAACCAACTTGCGGGTCGCCTGAAAGGGCAGGGCGATGACGTATCGGGGGAACTGGTGGTGACCTCTCTGGTTTCGATGGCGACGCAGGTTGTGCCGATTCTGACGGATTTTCAGGCAATGTATCCCGACCTGATCATTCGCTACCTGACCGGCGATCGGTTGTTCCGGCTGGAATATGGCGAAGCGCATGTGGCGATCCGGGCTGGGGCCGCGCCAGACCAGCCCGATAACGTGGTGCAGAAATTCAACCGGCAGCAGGCGGCGCTGTATGCCAGCAAAGCCTACATCGCTCGGCGCGGCATGCCCTCGGGGCTAGGGGATTTTGCAGGGCACAGCTTTGTCGGGCATGACAACGTGCTTAGCCGGGCCCCGGCCTATATGTGGATGCGGGAAAACGTGCCGCCAGAGCAGATCGTTTTTCGCAGCACCGATGTCCGCGCATTGGATGAAGCGGTGATCGCCGGGGCTGGGATCGGGTTCATGGGCTGTTGGGATGCGGCCCAGCATGAAGACCTGGTACAGATCCTGCCGCCCAAGGATGAATGGGCCGGAGCGATCTGGCTGGTCACCCATGTGGACCTGCATCGCACAAACAAGGTGCAGACCTTCCTGAAGTTCCTGAAGGAGCGCGCGAAGGACTGGACCTTATGAGCGTACAATCCAGCGGCCACTTGGCGATGTTGGCGTTTTCAGCCCTTGTGGCGGGTTCGTTTTCGCTGGGCAGCATGGCGGCGAATGAAATTTCGCCCATGGCGATTACGGCGCTGCGGTTTCTGATTGGTGCAGGGGTGATCGGCGCTGCGGTGGTGATGATCGGTCAGGGCAACCGGGCTGCCTTGCGGGCACCGTGGCGATATGTGGTCATGGGGATCCTGATGGCGATCTATTTCGTGCTGATGTTCGAGGGGCTGAAAACCGCGCCTCCGGTCAGTATGTCGGCCGTCTTTACGCTGACCCCTGTTCTGACCGCGGTGTTCAGTTGGGTGATGATCCGGCAAGTGACAACTCTGCGTATGGCCACTGCGCTTGCCATAGGGGCATTTGGAGCGCTGTGGGTGATCTTTCGCGCTGATTGGAGCGCCTTTCTCGCCTTTGAGGTTGGGCGGGGCGAAATCCTGTTTTTCTTTGGCTGCATCAGCCATGCGGTTTACCCCATCGTCGTGCGGATGCTGAATCGGGGCGAAAGTCCTTTGGTCTTCACCTTTGGCATGCTGATAGCGGGTGGGCTTTTGCTGGTGGTTCTGTCGTTGCCTGACCTGTTGGCTACCGATTGGGCGCAGCTTCCTGCCATCGTTTGGATCTGCCTCGGCTACATCTCGGTCTTTGCAACGGCGTGCTCGTTCTTTTTGCTGCAGTTTGCAGCGCTGCGGCTGCCGTCTGCCAAGGTGATGGCGTACACATATCTGATACCCAGCTGGGTTATTTGTTGGGAAATCGCCTTGGGCAACGGGCTGCCCGGTGGGCTGGTTCTGGTTGGGGTGGCCAGCACCATCGTGGCGCTTCTGCTGTTGTTGAAGGATGAACAGAAGGAATTGGTGAAGGCGGACGCGTGATTGCGCTGGGCGTCGTGGATTTGAAGCTGATCGGGGAACCGATGGGGTTGTTTCCGGTTGACCACTGGCAGGAAAGCAATCTTTCAATCGGGCTGGTCGGGTCCGACGATCTGACCAGGCTCTGACGGGTCTGCCTGAAATTCCCGTTCCAAGAATCTTTCGAACGCATCCAGGTTGACCGGTTCAAACTGGCCAAAGCTCTGCATCCAAACGCTGGCTTCGCGCATAGCGTCGGGTTCCAGTTTGCACCATTTCACACGTCCACGTTTTTCCTGCGAGATCAGACCGGCACGGGTGAGGATAGTAAGGTGCTTGGAAATTGCAGCCAGTGACATTTCGAAGGGTTCAGCTACGTCGGTGACCGCCATGTCATCTTCGAGCAGCATGGAAAGGATCTGCCGCCGGGTTGGGTCGGACAGAGCCGCAAAGACTGTATCGAGGGGGGACGTATCGCTCACGCCAACTGCCTAGCGGGTGTGTCTGGGCGCGGTCAACGAGAGAATGAGCTGCTTCGCGCGCGAAACCAAGGCGCAGGTTGCGGATAGTCCAGAGAAACATCAACCAAATGGTTGAATATGCAATATCCGCAATATTTGGCGCAAGCGGGCCTGCGACCGATTAGGCTGATTACGGAAACAGGAAAATAAATATTACTTAACAATAATTTAAAAGATTATCGCCATAGCGTTCGCGCAATTGACTCTGCGCCTGCATCGCCTTAGCACCGTGGCAAACGTATGAGGCTTTCCGCCAGTGTCCGACGAAGACCCCAAAGCTCGTCTTGAAGCGTTCGAAGCGCGGATTGAAGCGGCCAAGGGTGGCAAGGAGGAAAAGTCGCATACGGAAGAACATTATTCCCAGGCGCATCTGGCCTGGCGGATGGTGATCGAACTTGTAACCGGCCTCGCTGTCGGTTTTGGCATTGGATACGGGCTGGACAGCCTGTTTGGGACGATCCCGATCTTTCTAGTGCTGTTTACATTGCTGGGCCTTGCGGCGGGTATTCGTGTGATGATGCGGAGCGCCGAGGAGGTTCAAAGGGAACAATTGGCCAAACAGGCCAAGACGGACGAAGAGAGGAGCTGACAGGTGGCAGACGAAGCACACGGCGCAGCAGACGAAGGCGGACTGGTTTTCCACCCGATGGATCAGTTCATCGTGAAACCGCTGTTCGGTGGGGACACGGTCGGCTTGTTCACTGTAACCAACGTAACATTGTGGATGGCGCTGGCGGTTCTGGCGATCTTTGCGCTGTTGGTTATCTCGACTTCCAAACGTGCCATCGTTCCCGGGCGCGGGCAGTCGATTGCCGAGTTGGCCTATGGCTTTATCTACAAAATGGTCGAAGATGTGGCAGGCAAGGATGCGACGCCGTACTTCCCGTATATCATGACTTTGTTCATGTTCATTGTGTGCTCCAACTTCCTCGGCTTGCTACCGATGAGCTTTACCACCACCAGCCACATCGCCGTAACCGCGATCATGGCGATGGCGGTATTCCTGACTGTTACGGTGCTGGGCTTTGTAAAGCACGGTGTCGGGTTCCTCAGCTTGTTCTGGATTTCTGCTGCACCGCTGCCACTGCGCCCTGTACTGGCGCTGATTGAGATCATTTCCTATTTTGTGCGCCCGATCAGCCACTCCATTCGTCTGGCAGGCAACATGATGGCTGGCCACGCGGTGATCAAAGTGTTCGCGGGCTTTGCCGCAGTGACCCTGATCGCCCCGGTTTCGGTGTTGGCGATCACTGCTATCTACGCGCTGGAGGTTCTGGTGAGCTTCATCCAGGCCTACGTCTTTGCGATCCTGACCTGTGTCTACCTGAAGGACGCGCTGCATCCGCATCACTAATCAGCGGTGGGTATCCCCCACCCTACACTCATCACAACCTATTCCATCGTAAGGAGACAAATCATGGAAGGTGATATCGTACAAATGGGCGCCTATATCGGCGCTGGCCTGGCATGTACCGGCATGGGCGGCGCCGCCGTTGGTGTGGGCCACGTCGTCGGGAACTACCTGTCGGGCGCCCTGCGCAACCCGTCCGCGGCTGCTGGTCAGACAGCAACCATGTTCATCGGTATCGCGTTCTCGGAAGCGCTGGGGATCTTCTCTTTCCTCGTTGCCCTTCTGCTGATGTTTGCCGTCTGATCCACACGGAACCTTTTCCTTACGGCCGGGCGGCGCAACACGCCGTCCGGTGAAGGCATAAGTTCCCAAGGAGAACGACAATGGCGACCGATACATCAGGCGAACACATTAGCCCCGACAAGCTAGAAGCAGCTGGCATGTGCGTCGATTCCAATGGCGGTGCCATCGGGATGCCGCAGCTGTGCCCGGATTGGATGGGCAACCAGATTTTTTGGCTGGTCATTACGCTGGTTGTGATTTTCCTAATCCTCAGCCGAGTCGCGCTGCCACGAATCGCCGCGATCCTGGCGGAACGGCAGGGGACGATCACCAACGATCTGGCTGAGGCGGAAAATCTCAAGGCGCGTGCGGTTGAAGCGGAAGACGCTTACAATCAGGCGCTGGCCGATGCCCGCACCGAAGCCCTGCGCATCGCTGCAGAGGCCAAGGCCGAAATTCAGGCCGAACTGAACGTCGCGATTGAAAAAGCCGACGCCGAGATTGCTGCGAAGGCAGCGGAATCGGAAAAGGCCATCGCAGGGATCCGGGCAGGCGCTCTAGACAGCATACGCGAAGTCGCAACCGACACGGCAGCCGAGATTGTCGGCGCGCTGGGTGGCAAGTCAGACGCATCCGCGATTGCTGATGCGGTCGAAGACCGGATGAAAGGATAAGTCATGCGTGGTACACTGACCTTTGTGCTGACGCTGGCCATGACCAGCCCGGCCTTCGCCGCCAGCGGTCCTTTCGTTTCGCTGAAGAACACGAACTTTGTTGTTCTGCTGGCGTTCCTGCTGTTCATCGCGGTGCTGATCTACCTCAAGGTGCCATCCCTGCTGGGTGGCATGCTGGACAAGCGCGCCGAAGGCATCAAATCCGAGCTGGATGAAGCCCGCGCCCTGCGCGAAGAAGCTCAGACCATTCTCGCTTCCTATGAACGTAAGATGGCTGAGGTGAAAGAGCAGGCCGAAAAGATCGTGGCAGCAGCCAAGGAAGAAGCCGTCGAAGCGGCGGAACTGGCCAAGCGGGATCTGGAACAGTCCATCGTCCGGCGCATTGCTGCGGCGGAAGACCAGATTGCATCGGCTGAGGCTGTGGCTGTGCGCGAAGTACGTGATCAGGCCATCGCCATTGCGACCACCGCAGCAGCACAGGTCATTTCCAAGCAGATGACTGCCGCGCAGGGTAACGCCCTGATCGACGCATCGATTAACGAAATTGGTGACAAGCTTCACTGACGTCTGCAAAAACCAATTCAAGTTAACCCGGCCCTGTGCCGGGTTTTCTTTTTTAGGAAAGGGCCGCCCCAGTCGTGTCCTCAGGCATACTGCCCCATGCGCTCGGCTTGAACGTCGTTCCGGGTGGGAAGTTCGGTTGGCGGTCTTGTGCTTGATCCCTGCATCCGGGATGTTTCCGACAAAAAGGGACATGGCATGGATTGGGATCATATCATTGTCGGGGCTGGCAGTGCCGGCTGCGTTCTGGCCAAACGCCTGAGCGAGGTAGGCCGCCGCGTTCTGCTGCTGGAGGCTGGCGGGCGCGACAATTACCATTGGGTGCATATCCCGGTCGGCTATCTCTATTGCATAGGCAACCCGCGTACGGACTGGATGTTCAAGACGGCCGAAGAACCGGGGTTGAACGGGCGGTCATTAATTTACCCGCGTGGCAAGGTTCTGGGTGGCTGTTCGTCGATCAACGGCATGATTTACATGCGCGGGCAGGCGGCGGATTACGATAACTGGCGGCAATCTGGTCTGCCGGGATGGGGGTGGGATGATGTCCTGCCCTATTTTAAGAAATCCGAAGATTACGTGGATGGGGCCTCGGCCCTGCATAGCACCGGGGGCGAATGGCGGGTGGAAAACCAGCGCCTGCATTGGGATGTGCTGGACCATTGGATGGAAGCGGCCGCCATTTGGGGCCTGCCGATCACGGATGATTTCAACACCGGCAACAACCAAGGCGTTGGGTATTTCAAGGTAAACCAGCGTCGGGGCTGGCGGATGAATACTGCTCAGGCGTTTTTGCGCACGGCCACCACCGAAACGTTGAAGGTGGAAACCCGGGCGCATACGCGCCGGCTGCTGATCGAAGATGGCCGTGCTGTGGGCGTGGAGTATGAAAAGGACGGCCAGCGGGTGACCGCGCGCTGTGGCAGTGACGTGATCCTGTCAGCCGGGGCCATCGGCAGCCCGCAGATCCTGCAACTGTCGGGGCTGGGCCCGGCGGAGGTGCTTCGCGACACGGGCGTAGAGGTTCTGCGCGATATTCCGGAAATCGGCGGCAACCTGCAGGACCATCTGCAGCTACGCTGTGCGTGGCGGCTGACAGGGGCCAAAACGTTGAACACGCTGTCGGCGTCTTTGCTGGGCAAGGCGAAGATCGGACTTGAGTATGCGTTGTTCCGGTCTGGTCCGATGTCCATGTCGCCCAGCCAGCTGGGTGCCTTTGCCAAGTCGCGCCCGGATTTGGAAACGCCCGATCTGCAATATCACGTGCAGCCACTTTCGCTGGATGCGTTTGGCGAACCTTTGCATAACTTCCCGGCGCTGACCGCAAGCGTCTGCAACCTGCGGCCTGAAAGCCGAGGCAGCGTGCAGATTACCTCACCTGACCCACATGCTGCGCCCCGGATCGCCCCCAATTACCTGTCGACTGAAGGCGACCGGCGCATTGCCGCCGCGGCCATAAGGCAGGCCCGCGCGATCATGGCGCAGTCGCCAATGCAGCGCTACAGCCCCGAGGAAATCAAACCTGGAGTGGAAGGCGATGATGATGCCACGCTGATCAAGGCGGCGGGCGATGTGGGCACCACCATCTTCCACCCGGTCAGCACGGTGCGTATGGGCACGGATACGGGCGCGCCGCTGGATGGTGATCTGCGACTGCGCGGGGTGGGCAACCTGCGGGTGGTGGATGCCAGCGTGATGCCCAGCATCACCAGCGGTAACACCAATTCGCCGACAATTATGATTGCGGAAAAAGCTGCAGACCTGATCTTGCAATGACCTCTGTTGCGGTTCCGATTTGGTCCGGCGCGGGGAGCATACTTACAAACTGGCTGCGGCCAGTTCTAAGGGGCTTGCGCAGGCTGGTGGCACTGCCACGTTGCTAGAGGTCTCGGAACTGCACAATGCGGGCTGGCAAGCGCTGCATAACGCAGATGCTATCCTGTTTGGCGCGCCCACCTTCATGGACGAAACCAGCCATTTATGGTCTGGCCTGCCCCGGAAGAACAAAATCGGTGGTTGCTTCACTGCCGGATCGCGCTGGCGATCCGAAATCTTTCTCAGCCAATGCGCCCGCGGTTTTCGCCGATCTGCCCGCGATGTAGCAGGACGTGGTCCAGCAACACGCAGGCCACCATCGCCTCACCCACCGGAACAGCGCGGATGCCGACGCACGGGTCGTGGCGGCCTTTGGTGATGATCTCGGTCGCTGCGCCGGATTTGGTGATCGTTTGCCGGGTTTTCAGTATCGACGACGTTGGTTTCACCGCAAAGCGCAGCACCACGTCCTGCCCGGTGCTGATACCGCCCAGGATGCCCCCCGCGTGGTTGGAGCTGTAGACAGGTTGCCCGTCATTGCCGGGAAAGATCTCATCCGCGTTGTCTTCCCCGGTCAGTTCTGCCGCCGCCATGCCTTCGCCGATTTCCACGCCCTTCACGGCATTGATCGACATTGCTGCTGCGGCCAGGTCAGTGTCCAGTTTGCCGTAGATCGGCGCGCCTAGCCCGGCGGGCACGCCAGAGGCGGTGACCTCCACCACCGCGCCTACGGAATTGCCAGATTTGCGCAGGCCGTCCAGATAGGTGGCCCACACTTCCGCAGCCTCGGCATCTGGAACCCAGAACGGGTTCTGGTCGATCTGGTCCCAGTCGAATCGCGCGCGGTCGATCTTGTGCTGGCCCATCTGCACCATGTAGCCGGTGATCCTAAGGTCAGGCACCATCTCTGCCAGAGCCGCGCGCGCCAAGCCACCTGCGGCCACTCGCGCGGCGGTTTCGCGGGCGGAGGACCGACCGCCACCGCGATAGTCGCGGATGCCGTATTTCTGCCAGTAGGTGATATCGGCATGTCCAGGGCGGAATTTCTCGGCGATTTCGGAATAATCCTTGGACCGCTGATCGGTGTTTTCGATCATCAGCTGGATTGAGGTGCCTGTGGTCTGCCCTTCGAACACGCCCGACAGGATGCGCACCTGATCCGGTTCGCGCCGCTGCGTGGTGTATTTGCTGGTGCCCGGTTTGCGCCGGTCCAGCCAGTGTTGCAGCATGGATTCGTCAACCGCGATGCCAGGCGGGCAGCCGTCCACCGTAGCCCCCAGAGCCGGACCGTGGCTTTCGCCCCAGGTGGTCACGCGGAAAAGATGGCCAAACGTGTTGAACGACATGGGCTTGCTCCTTTGCGGGCCGGTTTACCCTTGCCTGCATAGGTGGGCAAGCGTCGCAGGCCCCTTGTTTGTCGACGCTCTTGTCGCGCCCATATTGTTGATTTATATCCGCCCCTACCTCGGGGTGCCCTGTTGGGCTGAGATGCATGATGCGAACCCGTTGAACCTGAACCGGCTAGAACCGGCGGAGGGAAGGTTGAGCATATGACTCCATCTGACCCGTCGCCGCATATGGAGGATGCCAATGAAAAGCGCCCTGACATTTGCAGCGTGTATTTCCCTTGCGGGGGCAGCACTTGCAGACACACCTGAACTGACCGTCTACACCTATGACAGCTTTGTATCTGACTGGGGCCCAGGCCCGGCGGTGGAAAAGGCTTTTGAGGAAACCTGCGGTTGCGATCTGAAACTTGTTGGTGCGGGCGACGGAGCTGCGTTGCTGGCGCGGCTGAAGCTGGAAGGCGAACGCACCCGCGCTGACGTGGTGCTGGGGCTGGACACAAACCTGACCGCAGCTGCGGCGGAAACCGGGTTGTTTAGCACGCATAGTGTCACGGCGGAGTATGACCTGCCAGTGGCCTGGGAAGATCCGGTGTTTGTGCCCTATGACTGGGGCTATTTCGCCTTTGTCCACAACGCAGACCTGCAAGCACCGACCTCGCTGAAGGCGCTGGCGGAGAGCGAGCTGAAGATCGTTATTCAGGATCCCCGGTCGTCCACCCCTGGCCTTGGCCTGCTGATGTGGGTCAAGACCGCCTATGGAGATGAGGCCCCGGCGATCTGGGCCGGACTGGCCGACAATATCGTGACCGTGACCAAGGGCTGGTCCGAAGCCTATGGCCTATTCCTCGAAGGAGAAGCGGACATGGTGCTGAGCTACACCACGTCGCCCGCCTATCACCTGATTGCTGAGGAAGACACCAGCAAGGCTGCCGCATCTTTTGACGAAGGCCATTACATGCAGATCGAAGTGGCCGGGAAGGTCGCGGGCACCGACCAGCAGGAGCTGGCGGATCAGTTCCTGCAATTCATTGTGACGGATGCGTTCCAGTCAATCATTCCCACCACCAACTGGATGTACCCGGCGGTGACCCCTGCGGGTGGTCTGCCGGACGGGTTTGAAACCTTGATCCAGCCGGGCAAGGCGTTGTTGGTACCTGCAGGTGAAGCGCAGGCGATACGCGATGCGGCGCTGGACGAATGGCTGAGCGCACTCAGCCAATAAGGGCACTGCCCGGGGCCATCGCAGCCGGTTTCGTGCTGGCGGTGGTGCTGGGCGCCTTTGCGGTGGTCGTGTCCGGTGCGGATGCTGAGCGTGGCCTCGGCCCCGCAGATTTGGCGGCGCTGCGGTTTACCTTGCTGCAGGCGGCCCTTTCGGCGGGGTTAAGCGTGGCGCTGGCAATCCCAGTGGCGCGCGCTCTGTCGCGGCGGCGCTTTCGCGGGCGTACGTTGCTGATTGCCTTTCTGGGTGCGCCGTTCTTGCTGCCGGTGATCGTGGCGATCCTGGGCATGCTGGCGGTGTTCGGGCGCAACGGGTGGATCAGCCTTGTGCTGGTCCAGTTAGGCCTGCCGCCGATCCAGATTTACGGGCTGCATGGCGTGGTGCTGGCCCATGTATTTTTTAACCTTCCCCTGGCAGTGCGTCTGATCCTGCAGGCGTGGCAGGCGATCCCGGCAGAGCGGTTTCGTCTGGCAGCGCAATTGGGCTGTGGCAGTCGGGATATCTGGTTTCTACTGGAGTGGCCCGCGCTACGCCGGGCGATCCCTGGTGCGCTGGCGGTGGTGTTTGCGATCTGCCTGACCAGCTTTGCTGTGGCTTTGACACTAGGCGGTGGGCCAAAGGCGACGACGCTGGAATTGGCCATCTATCAGGCGTTCCGGTTTGATTTCGACCTGGGGCGGGCGGCGCTGTTGGGCTGTATCCAGGTAGGCGTGGCCGGGCTGGCTGGGCTGGTGGCCATGGCGACGCTTTCTGATGTGGGCTTTGGCGGTGGTCTAGACCGGTCTATGGATCGGTGGGATGGCGCTGGTGGGCTGGCCAAGGCGGGCGACGCATTGGCGGTTTGCCTTACAGTCGCGTTTTTATTCCTGCCGCTGGTGGCGATCGTGCTAGCCGGACTGCCAGGGCTGGACACCTTGCCCGCGACGGTATGGAGGGCGGCAGGTGTGTCGTTGCTCGTGGCGTTTGCCAGCACCTGCATCCTCCTGGCGCTGGCGTTGCCCATGGCGGCAACGATTGCCGGGGCCAGGCGCGGGTGGCTTGAAACAGTGGGTTTGATGGGGCTGGCGACATCACCGCTGGTGATTGGTACGGGGCTGTTTTTGGTCATTAATCCGGTGGCGGATCCGTTTCTGCTGGCCCTGCCGGTGACGGCGGTGGTGAACGCGATCATGGCTTTGCCCTTTGCCTTGCGGATATTTGTGCCCGCTGCGCGAGATGTGTTGCAGGTGTATGGGCGTCTGGCACTGTCGCTGGAGCTGACAGGTAGGACGTTCTGGCGCGTCGTGCTGTTGCGGCGGTTGCGTCCGCAGATCGGGTTCGCAGCTGGCCTGACGGCGGCACTTTCGATGGGGGACCTCGGCGTGATTGCGATGTTTGCGGATCCAGAACGCGCGACGCTTCCTTTGCAGGTCTATCGCCTAATGGGGGCTTACAGGATGGAGAGCGCGCAGGCGGCGGCCTTGCTGTTGTTGATGCTGGCCTTCGGTCTCTTCTGGCTATGCGACAGGGGAGGACGCAGTGGCGATTCGGTTTGAAAATGTCCGGCTGCAGGCCGGAGCGTTCACCCTGACGGCGGATCTGGAGATTGCCAGCGGGGCCCGCGTCGCGGTGATGGGTCCGTCGGGGGCGGGGAAATCCACGCTGTTGGCCGGGCTGTGCGGGTTTCTGCCGTTGGCGGTGGGGCGGATTGTGATTGCCGGACAGGACATTACCAATGCCGCGCCGGGCGCGCGGCCGGTGGCGACGCTGTTTCAGGATGGCAACCTGTTTCCGCATCTCACGGCCGCGCAGAATGTGGGACTGGGCCTTCGTCCGGATCTACGGCTGTCGGGGGAGGAGGCTTGTGCTGTGCAAACTGCGCTGGACCGCGTCGGCTTGGCGGGGCTGGGAGACCGCAAACCGGCGCAGCTGTCAGGCGGGCAGCAGAGCCGCGTGGCACTGGCGCGCGTCTTGCTGCAAAGGCGGGCGGTGCTGGCTCTGGATGAACCCTTTGCCGCATTGGGGCCTGCATTAAAGGCGGAAATGCTAGATCTGGTTGGTGAGGTGGCGCAAGAAACCAAGGCCACGGTGCTTATGATCACGCATGACCCGGCGGATGCGCGGCGGCTGGCCGACGAAACGGTTCTGGTGGCCGAGGGCCGGGCAAACCCGCCTGCGCCGACCGGTACATTGCTGGATGACCCGCCTGCAGCATTGCAGGAATATCTAGGGGCTTAGAAGCCCGTGCTGTGCGTTGACACGGATTAGAACCCCGCGGCTCGACGACGCGCGGCTCTGCACGGCCGTCTTGTCAATCTTGGGAATTGCTTGCATGACCGATGGGCACGGGGGGCCCAACATGCATCCGAACCAGGCATTTCACACAACGACCGACCGGCAAAACGCCAATTTCGCGCGCGAACGGGCCTTTGGGATCCTGTCGGTGGCTCCCGGAGACGGCCCGCCGATGCTCAGCCATGTACCTTTCATTCTGGACGTGGACGGTGGGGTGGCCGAGCTGCATCTGGTGCGGTCAAACCCAATTGCCCGGGCGCTGAAAACCCCGCTGCCGGCACGTATCGCGGTGAGCGGGCCGGACAGCTATATTTCCCCGGACTGGTATCTGGTCGACGATCAGGTGCCGACGTGGAACTACGTGGCCGTCCACCTGACCGGTACGCTGGAACTGCGCCCGCAGGAGGAATTGCCGCACCTGTTGGCACGCCAGACGGAATTTTTCGAATCACAGCTTTTGCCCAAGCCGCTCTGGACGCTCGACAAGATGAGCGATGAGGCATTGGCCAAGATGATGCGCATGATCGTGCCCTGCCGGATGCGGGTCGAGGCCACAGATGGGACATGGAAGTTGAACCAGAACAAGACTGACGATGCACGCAACAGCGCGGCGGATGCTGTTGATGCCTTTGGAATCGGGGCTGAAACCCGGATTTTGGCGGCGCTTATGCGCGGGGCTGGTCAGCCATAGACACCATCCGGCCCTGCGCCTAGGCTGCGGCCAAATCCAGGGAGGTTTTCGGATGAAACTGTACCACGCTGCCCCTTCGCCTTTTGTTCGCAAGGTTATGGTGACGCTGCATGAAACCGGCCAGCTCGACGATGTAGAAATCGTCGACGTCCAGACCGTGGCCACCGCCCCGGCGGCAGAGCTGATGCCGACAAATCCGTTGGCCAAGATCCCGGCATTGGAACGCGATGAAGGGCCTGCGATCTATGACAGCAGGGTCATTTGCGCCTATCTCGACGATCGGGCTAATGCGGGGTTGTATGGCGAAGGCAACCATCGGTGGGAAACGCTCACGCTGGAGGCCACCGGTGACGGCATCATGGATGCGGGGATTTTGATGGTCTACGAAGGCCGCATCCGGCCGGAAGACAAGCAATTCGACGGTTGGGTCGATGCGCAATGGAGCAAGATAGAGCGCACGGTCGCGGCCTTGAACCAGCGCTGGATGAGCCACCTGCATGGCCCGATGGGCATGGGGCATATCGCGGTCGGGTGTGCGCTGGGTTATCTGGATTTCCGCATGGACGCGCGCAACTGGCGGGCTGGAAATGATGCGCTGGCCGCATGGTATAAGGGTTTTGCTGAACGTCCCAGCATGCAAGCCACGAGACCACCGGCGGCCTGAACCGTCTGATCCCAAAATACCATAGCGGTAGACACCGACTGGCCTCGGTCGGTCAGGGCCGGTGCGAGGGCCATCGGTATATTGCAAAATTTTCCGACCCTGCGACGTCCTGCGCCTCTTTGACCGCTGGACGCAGCGCATGTTCGTAGGTAGACACCGCCGTTGAGAAGCTGCGGTGTTGCCGCGGCCACCCGTAAAATGCCCATTCGGGCGCTGAACTGGAGAATACCTCGTGTCCCACGCAGACGATCACGAAGGCACTCGGAGAGATTTCCTCTACTTTTCCACCGCAGGGGCCGGTGTAGTCACCGCAGGCGCAGCGGTCTGGCCGCTGGTCAACCAGATGAACCCGTCCGCTGACGTACAGGCGCTGGCCTCGATCCAGGTCGACATTTCAGATGTTGAGCCTGGCACGCAGATCACGGTTAAGTGGCTGGGCAAGCCGGTGTTCATCCGCCGCCGCATGCAGGAAGAAATTGACGCGGCGCGCAGCGTTGATCTGGGTGATCTGCCTGACAACAACGACCGTAACGCCAACAAGCCCGGGCTGGATGGCGCTGACGAAAACCGGTCTCTGGATGAAGCTGGCGAATGGCTGGTCATGATGGGCGTTTGCACCCATCTGGGTTGCGTGCCGCTGGGTGACGGCGCCGGTGAGTTCGACGGCTGGTTCTGCCCCTGCCACGGATCGCACTACGACACGTCCGGCCGTATCCGCAAAGGCCCAGCGCCTGAGAACCTGCCGGTTCCAGTTGCGACCTTTGTCAACGAAACCACGATCAAACTGGGATAAGGAGACGCGTTATGTCCGGAATTCCGCACGATCATTACGAGCCAAATTCGCGCATTGAGAAATGGGTTGATAGCCGCCTGCCGATTATCGGGCTGCTCTACGACACGCTGATGATCCCGACGCCGAAGAACCTGAACTGGATGTGGATCTGGGGCATCGTCCTGACATTCTGCCTGGCACTGCAAATTATCACCGGCATTGTGTTGGTTATGCACTACACGCCGCATGTTGATCTGGCCTTTTCTTCGATCGAACACATCATGCGGAACGTGAATGGCGGTTATATGATTCGATATCTGCATATGAACGGCGCATCGCTGTTCTTCCTTGCGGTGTATGCCCATATTTTCCGCAGTCTTTACTATGGTTCCTACAAGGCGCCCCGCGAGATAACGTGGATTATCGGCATGCTGATCTACCTGCTGATGATGGCCACGGCGTTCATGGGCTACGTTTTGCCTTGGGGGCAAATGTCCTTCTGGGGTGCAACCGTGATAACCGGCCTGTTTGGTGCGATCCCATTCGTTGGGGAAGCGATCCAGACCTGGCTGCTGGGCGGGCCCGCTGTGGACAACGCGACGTTGAACCGCTTCTTCTCGCTGCACTATCTGCTGCCCTTCGTGATTGCTGGCCTGGTGATCGTGCATATCTGGGCGTTCCACACAACTGGCAACAACAACCCGACCGGGGTTGAGGTGCGCCGTGGATCGAAGGCCGAAGCCGAGAAAGATACCCTGCCGTTCTGGCCGTATTTCGTGATCAAGGACCTGTTTGCGCTGGCCGTGATCATGGTGGTGTTCTGGGCCGTGGTCGGCTTTATGCCGAACTATCTGGGTCATCCGGACAACTACATCGAAGCCAACGCGCTGGCCACACCTGCGCATATCGTTCCGGAATGGTACTTCCTGCCGTTCTACGCGATCCTGCGCGCCTTTACCGACGACGTATGGGTCGTGCAGATTGCATCCTTCGTGACTGGTGGCATCATCGACGCTAAGTTCTTTGGGGTGCTGGCGATGTTCGGTTCGATCGCAATCATGGCACTGGCGCCGTGGCTGGATACCTCCAGCGTCCGGTCGGGGCGCTACCGCCCCAGCTTCAAGTGGTGGTTCTGGCTGCTGGTGATCGACTTCTTCGTTCTGATGTGGGTCGGCGCGATGCCGGCGGAAGAGCCCTACAGCTCTATCTCCCTGATCGCGACAACCTACTGGTTCGCCTACTTCCTTGTGATCCTGCCGCTGCTGGGTGTGCTTGAAAAGCCGTTGCAGCAACCGGATACCATCGAAGAAGACTTCAACGTCCATTACGGCAAGGCTAACGGCGGTGCCGAAGCCACCCCGGCCGAGTAAGAGAAGGACTGACAATGTTCCGCAAACTTGCAATCACAACGGCCACTGCCATCGCGCTGATCCCTGCTGCGTCCTTCGCAGCAGGTGGGTCGGAAGGTCATATCGAAAACATCCAGTTTTCGTTTGATGGGCCGTTTGGCAAATTCGACCAGAACCAGCTTCAGCGCGGTCTGCAGATCTACACTGAGGTCTGTGCGGCCTGTCATGGCTTGAAATACGTGCCGCTGCGCACGCTGGCAGACTCCGATGGTGTCGGCCTGCCAGAAGATCAGATGCGTGCCTATGCTGAGCAGAACTTTGAGATCTTTGACCCAGAGCTGGATGATTATCGCGCGGCCAAACCGACCGACCACTTCCCGGCCAATGACGGTGCCGGCGCACCGGATCTGAGCATGATGGCCAAGGCCCGTGCCGGATTCCACGGTCCTTACGGCTTGGGACTCAACCAACTGTTCAAGGGCATGGGCGGTGCTGAATACATCGCTGCGCTGTTGAATGGTTACACGGGCGAGGAAAAGGAAGAAGCCGGCACCATCCTGTACGAGAACACCGCGTTTCCAGGTGGCTGGATTTCCATGTCACCGCCGCTGTCGGATGAGCTGGTCGAATTTGCAGATGGTCATGCCAACGATCTGCATCACCTGTCCGAAGACGTGGCTGCATTCTTGATGTGGGCAGCAGAGCCGCAGATGATGGCGCGTAAGCAGTCTGGCTTGGTCGGTGTTCTGTTCTTGGCGCTGCTGTCGGTGCTGCTGTATGCGACCAACAAGCGCTTGTGGGCATCTGTCAAAGGCAAGAAAACGACCTGATTTTCATTCTCTCATATCATTCAGAAAGCGCCCCGTTTCACCATTAGCGGGGCGCTTTTGTTTTGAAGTATTGGTGTAGTCTTAGTTTTCGATTTGGCTGGTTCGTATGCACCAACATCCATGTTTCCGACAACACCTAAGGCCGTCAGATGTCCGAAAGCAAAAGACAAACACTTCAGAGAAGACGTTTCATGCCCGGCACAAGCCGCACTAGCAGGATAAACGTGGGCGCAGGGACAATCCAAACGAAGGTAATGTGACAACGCGTCTTCAGGCCAAATCACAATGGGCAGTAATCGGATGTTTGCCCCCGATCCGAGTATTTATTTCAAGTAAATCCAAAGCCCCGGTCTCGCTATCCCTAGGGAACTGGGATGGCACCAACGCCATGGTAGGTCAATTCTGCAAGCAGAGCGTTACCTATAGCGCTGACCTCTGGGGTTAACTTTGTGGTTACAGCGTCAGTGCCCAGCCCTGTTCCATCAGGCATGTCCGTGTCACCAATCTGAACCGAGTGATAGCGTAAGGCCTTCCCATTCTGAGCGGTATCGTACTGTCGCTGGGCTTGATTACGAGCGGAAAACCTGTTTCCTCGACTGCTTTGTCGAGATGGGCCGTACTGCTTACGGAAACCGCGGGTGCGCCGGGTGCTCCAGCAGTTTCCGCTATTTCCAGAAGTTTCGCTGTATCAAAACAGATTGCCAGTGCCGCTTTGTTTGGCATGACATAGAGCCGGTCTTCAGGAAGTTTGTCCGCGTGTGCGTTGAAGGCTCAGACGTATGATTTCATAAATGGAAACACTATACCGATGTCGGGCCGACCTTTAAGGAACTGTCCCAGCTCTGAAAAGTCGCTTGGGATCATCTGTGTCTGGGGTTTCCCAGATCTCTCCGATCGCACGGGAGTAGCGCGCCGCTCCCGCATCAGCGTCATGAGGAACCAACGCGTTGTACTCGTCAGACGACAGGACACGAGCCACGGTCAAAGCGGGGTAATAATTTCCCAGCAGCCATACGGTCTTGCCAAGGTTATCCGCCCGAACGGGCATGGAGTTCTGCGTTCCGCTCATGCGGGGTCGTTTTACAACAGGTCTTTATTTCTCGCCGTGAAACTACCACGCCTCTGTGGGTTTAATCAGGCTTCGCTAAACACTCTGATGTTCGTCTCAACCGCCCAAACAACCGCCACAGGTTTTTAGGCCCTTAACAGGCCACCGCAACATCAGGGCTTGCGATTTGTCAGATCACCTGGCCGATAAGGATCTCATCTTGGACAGCGGTGATCCGAGCAGGCACTATATTACCTTCTATCTGCGGCGTTACAAACGTGACCTGCGCAAACTGTTCGGTTCGGCCTAGGGTCGGATTTTCCATCAGGACCATATGATCACGCCCAATCTGAGCCCTCATATGCTGCGAAACGGCCTTTTGCCCGGCAGTTCGCAACTGCCCGGCACGCGCTTTGATCGCTCGGCCGTCGACTTGCGGCATCCGGGCTGCTGGCGTTCCTGGACGCGGCGAGTATGGAAACACATGGAGCCATGTCAGGTGGCATTGCTCGACAAGGCGCAGCGAGTCCCGAAAGTGTTCGTCTGTTTCTGTTGGAAACCCTGCGATTATATCTGCCCCAAAGGTCATTTCGGGGCGCAGGTTCAGAGCCTCTTCGCAAAACTGGATCGCATCGTCTCGCAAATGGCGGCGCTTCATGCGTTTCAGGATCAAATCCGCACCATGTTGCAAAGACAGATGAAGGTGCGGCATCAGGCGTGGCTCGGACGCGATTGCCAGCATCAGGTTTTCATCGGCCTCGATGGAATCGATGGAACTGATCCTTAAGCGAGGTAAATCCGGAACCAATCTCAGGATCCGCATGACCAAATCGCCCAAACGGGGCGTCCCAGGCAGATCGCCGCCCCAACTTGTCAGGTCCACACCGGTTAGGACAACTTCGTTATACCCCTTGTCCACAAGCCGCTTGATCTGCTCCACCCCCACGCCCGCGGGCACAGAGCGGGAATTACCGCGCCCATAGGGAATGATGCAAAACGTACAGCGGTGATCGCAGCCGTTCTGGACCTGCACATAGGCTCGGCTGCGGGTGCTGAACCCATCGATCAGATGTTCGGCAGTTTCGGTAACGGACATAATGTCGTCCACCAACACTGGTTCTGTTCCGAAATCCCCAGCCAGGGCGGCCCATGTATCTGGTCGCATCTTCTCGGCATTGCCTATGACGGCGTCGACTTCCTCCATTTTGGCAAAGGTCTCGGGCTCTGTCTGGGCTGCGCAGCCGGTCACGATGACGCGCGCGTCCGGATTTTCGCGCCGCAGTCGCCGGATTTCCTGCCGCGCCTTGCGCACGGCTTCGGTGGTGACGGTGCAGGTGTTCACGATCACCGCGTTTTCCAAACCTGCGGCGCCGCTCATTTCCTTCATCGCTTCGGTCTCATAGGCGTTCAGCCTGCAGCCAAGCGTGGTGAAACGTGGGGCTGTCATAGCGCAGCCAGAAAGCTGGGCTGCAGTTTTGCGGTGAACACATGGGCGGTGGGGCCGGTCATCCAAACACCATCCTCGGCCCAGTTCACTCGCAACGTACCGCCATCCAGGTCGATTGCTACGATGCGCCCTGTTAGCCCTCGCCGTGCTGCGGCCACGGCTGTTGCACAGGAGGAGGAGCCGGAGGCCAGCGTAATCCCCGTGCCGCGTTCCCATACCCTCATGCGGATGCGGTCCGGTCCAACGATCTGTGCCACCTGCACATTGGTACGTTCGGGAAACAGTGGGTGGGTTTCCATGCGTGGTCCGAACTGGTCTAGCGGTACGGATTCGGCATCCTCCACAAAAAACGTGCAATGCGGGTTGCCCATGCCAGTGGCCGTGGGCTGCCCATCGATGGGCAAATGCAGCGTATCCATCTCTTCGGCCAGCGGAATGTCCGCCCAATCTAGAAACGGCGAACCCATGTTGACCGAGGTCAGCCCATTGCCTGCATCCCGCGCGTGCAGATCGCCCCGGTCGGTAGTCAGCGTTAACGCTGCCTTCCCCGTTTCATCCATCAGATATCGCGCAATGCACCGCGTGGCGTTGCCACAGGCCGCCGACTGGGACCCATCCGCATTCAAGAAGGTTAGATGCCCATCCGCCGCGCCGGTGCTCAGCACTGCCAGCTGGTCAAACCCAACGCCCCTGTGCCGGTCGGCCAAGGCCCGGGCCAAACCTGGCGTCATCTCCAGACCTGACGTGCGGGCATCGAATACGACAAAGTCGTTGCCCAGCCCGTGCATTTTCATGAAGGTCAGCGTGTCGGTCATGGGCTGCATATAACGGCGGCTGAGACCCTTTGCCAGATGTCAAAGATGGACCAGAATCTGCTTGACCCTTGCCAGCGCCTCGCATAGCTACCCACGGCGTGGCGTTTCGCAAAATTGCCTATTGATCCCCGTGATCTCCTTGGCATAGAGAACGCTACGACATCCGGAAATCCGGATCAGAGTGGGCCGTTAGCTCAGTTGGTAGAGCAACTGACTTTTAATCAGTGGGTCGCAGGTTCGAATCCTGCACGGCTCACCACTGTTTTCAAAGACTTAGACGAAATATTGGCGTGTGATGAACCGTCTGGGTGCCATATGGGTGCCAAAGTTATTTTTTGCCTAGCAAGGAGCAAACGAACTTTTGTATCTCCGACGCAGTCTAGTCCGCACGGTTAAGCTCAGTCGGGTTTGTTGCACTCCGAAGCCCGTTGGGGTTACTCAAGCCTTCTAACATCTTGTCCACGGACCCAGCGCCACCCCCACACCCCCCCAAATAGACCCCGGCCGCCTGCCCAAAGCCCTTGGTTGATGGAGCGATAGATTTTGCCACGGCTAGTTTCGTTCGGGTCGTTAGACGACGTTGGCCTTGCGGCCCAATACCCAAGGTTCACGTCACACTTGCCAAGATCCGAAATCCGCGGCCCAAGCCCCTGACGTCGAGCTCCAATGCCCGAGGACCAAGTTCCGGGTGCCGATGCACATGCAGCAAGGTCCTCGGACCGTTGACCATAAACCTCGGAACTTGGAATGCCTCATCTGTTTAGGTCCACCGCTATGTATAGGGAACGGAGGGCAGAGAATGGCAAACAAACGGCACAAGCCCAAGGAGATAGTTCAGAAGTTACGGCAGGTTGATGTGCTTGTCGGCCAGCGAATGCAGCGCTTGGATGCGATCCGCGAAGTGCGTATTACCGAGCAGACCTATTACCGATGGCGCAAGCAGTATGGCGGTATGGGAATCGACCAACTTAAGGAACTCAAACGGCTCCAGAAAGAGAATGAACGGCTTCGGAAAGCCGTGTCGGACCTGACCCTGTGCGGAGCCTGATCTGACTGGTCCGAGTTGATTGTTAGTGCATGACTGGCCTTGGGCCCACCGGGATGATGGTTTCCGGGTTCGGTGGGCGGTTGCTCCCAATTTGGGTTAGCCAAGAGTTTGAAGCTAATCACTTAGCTAACCCAA
>JAEPNQ010000100.1 GCA_017643305.1 Marinibacterium sp.
GGCATCATCAGCCACGTTATCGCAACCTTCAGCCGCAAGCCGGTGTTTGGGTACCTGCCGATGGTGTGGGCGCTGATCGCCATTGGCGCACTGGGCTTCGTCGTGTGGGCACACCACATGTACACGGTGGGCATGAGCCTGAATCAACAGGCGTATTTCATGCTGGCTACCATGGTGATCGCGGTGCCAACCGGGGTGAAAATCTTCTCCTGGATCGCCACGATGTGGGGCGGGTCTGTGGAATTCAAGGCTCCCATGCTGTGGGCCTTCGGCTTCCTGTTCCTGTTCACCGTGGGTGGTGTGACCGGCATTGTCCTGAGCCAGGCCGCCGTGGACCGCTACTATCACGACACCTACTATGTGGTCGCACACTTCCACTACGTGATGTCACTGGGTGCCGTATTCTGCATCTTCGCAGGTGTCTACTTCTACTTCGGCAAGATGACCGGTCGTCAGTATCCGGAATGGGCTGCCAAGCTGCACTTCTGGATGATGTTCATCGGGTCCAACCTGACCTTCTTCCCGCAGCACTTCCTGGGCCGTCAGGGCATGCCGCGCCGCTACATCGACTATCCAGAGGCATTTGCCTACTGGAACGCATGGTCGAGCTGGGGCGCCTTCCTGTCCTTCGCATCGTTCCTTTTCTTTATCGGGATCGTGTTCTGGAGCCTGCGGTATGGCGCCAAGGTCACCGAAAACAACTACTGGAACGAATATGCCGATACGCTGGAATGGACTGTGCCAAGCCCGCCACCCGAGCATACATTTGAAATCCTGCCCAAGCAGGACGAATGGGACAAGGGCCACGCCCACTGACCTGCCTGAACCAAATCAGACAAAAGGCCCCGGATTTCCGGGGCCTTTTCTTTGGCAACGGCCGCTGCTCGGTCACCTGCCAGTACCATAAAAAAACCGCCGCACATCCCGGGCGAGATGGCGGCGGCAAGTGATGCGGGTCTCGTGTAGGATCACGCGGCGCCCTGGACCAGTACAGGTCCGAAGGGACGGATCAGGCAGAGACCCCCTTCACATCATAAGGGACAGGATGGGGCGTCCACGTGTACGAGTCGCAGGCAGAAACTCTTGGTCAGATAGCTCAGGCCATATGGATTAGGCAAGAGCCGGCAGGTGCAGGCCAACGATCAGGATAACTGCCAGCGCGGCCACACCGGCAAAGTCGGTCAGCAGCAAATGCGAAGAACGGGCGGCGATTTCTTTGATCTGGCTCAGCATCTTGGCAATCCTGGGTATTGGTTAACGTTTTGTTATCTCTTTGTTCTCATTTTGATCGCAAATTTTCAAGAACTTTTTGAGAACATTTGCGAACTTTTCGCTAACCAACTGATATCAAACGGATCGCACGGTCCTGTCGCATCAGCCACAACAGGATCCGCACCGCGCGGCCCCGGTCGCTCTGCAGGGTCGGGTCCTGTTCCATCAGGCGGCGGGCATCGCTACGGGCGATCTCCATCAGTCCGGCCTGCCGCTCCAGATCCGCGATCTGGAACCGCGGCAGCCCGGATTGCGCCGTGCCGATCAAATCGCCCGCCCCCCGCATCTGCAGGTCCGTATCTGCAATGCGGAATCCGTCTTCGGTTTCACGCAGCACCTCCAGCCGCCGTCGCCCGCCTTCGGACAGGGGCGCCTGATAGAGCAGCAGGCAGGTTGAGGCCGCCTCCCCCCGGCCCACACGGCCCCGCAGCTGGTGCAGCTGCGCCAAACCGAACGTTTCGGCCCGTTCGATCACCATGATCGTGGCATTGGGTACGTTCACGCCCACCTCAATCACCGTGGTCGCCACCAGCACCTTGGTGTCCCCCGCCACAAAGTTAGCCATGGCAGCGTCTTTTTCCGATGGGGGCATTTGGCCATGCACCAGCCCGACCACTCCTTCACCCAGCACCGCGCGCAGTCGTTTGAACCGATCCTCTGCCGCCGTCAGGTCTGACAGTTCGGACTCGTCCACCAGAGGGCATACCCAGTAGCATTGCCGGCCCTCTGCAATGGCTTGGCGCAGTCGGTCAATCACCTCATCCATCCGCTCCGTGCTAACCGCAGCAGTGGTGATCGGCTTGCGGCCCGGTGGCTTTTCATCCAGCACCGACACGTCCATATCGCCATATTGCGCCAGAGCCAGCGACCGTGGGATCGGCGTTGCTGTCATCACCAGCACATCCGCCGCGATCCCTTTTTCAGCCAGTTCCATCCGCTGGCGTACACCGAACCGGTGCTGTTCATCCACGATGGCAAGACGCAGATCGGCAAATTCCACGTCCGGCTGGAACACCGCATGCGTGCCCAGCAGGATCTGGATATCCCCGCGTTTCAGCGCAGCCAGTTTCGCCTTGCGCTCGGCGCCTTTGTCCCGACCGGTCAAGATGTCTGTGACCACGCCCGCCGCCTCGGTCAGCGGCAGCAGCGCCTCCAGATGTTGCCGCGCGAGGATCTCAGTGGGGGCCATCATCACCCCCTGCCCGCCCGCCTCCACGGCGATCAGCAAAGCCATCAGTGCCACTAGGGTCTTGCCCGCGCCCACATCGCCCTGCAGCAGTCGGTTCATACGCTCTGCCCCAGCCATGTCGGTGGCGATATCCTCCATCGCCCGCATCTGCGCCCCGGTCGGGCGATAGGGCAGCGCGTCCAGCACCTTGCTGCGCAACCGCCCCGTGCCCGCGCTTTGCATGCCCGGATGGCGGCGAGCCTGCCTGCGGGCCAAGGCTAATGTCATCTGGTGCGCAAACAGTTCGTCATAGGCCAGCCGCGTTCGAGCCGGCGTTGTTGGCATCAGATCATCTGCCCCCTGCGGCGCATGCGCCTGCACCATAGCCGCCTGCCATGGCAGCCAGCCTTCGCGCACCACCAATTCCGCATCCGCCCATTCCGGCAGCTTCGGCAACCGGTCCAGCGCGCTGCGCACCGCCCGGCCCATAACCTTCTGCGATACGCCCTGGGTCAGGTGGTAAACTGGCTCAAACTCCGGCATCTCGGCCTCTTCACCGGGCTCCAGAATGTGGTCGGGGTGAACCATCTGCGCCATACCGTCGAAAATTTCCAACTTGCCCGACACCAGCCGCCGTGCCCCTTCCGGTAGGATACGTTTCAGGTAGTCAGCGCGTGCATGGAAAAACACCATTTGAAAATCCGCCTCCGCATCGTCCAAGTGCACGCGATATGCGCCGCCCCGATTGCGCGGCGGGCGATGCACACCCACGGTGATTTCCACCGTCACCGTCTGCGGCGGGTCAACCCCGCGGATTGTGGCGCGCCGCCGTCGGTCGATCACCGCATAGGGCAACGCATAAAGCAGATCGCGCGGCGCTTCGATTTCGGCTTGCACCAGCAGCTTGGCCGTTTTCGGCCCGACGCCGGTGAGCGTTTCCAACCCCGCAAACAGCGGGAACAGCTGCTCCGGCCGCCCGCTCATCCCGCGCCGATCAGGGCCAGCCAGCCATCTTCATCCAGCGTTTCAATGCCCAGATCTGCCGCTTTCTTGGCTTTCGAACCCGCACCGGGACCGGCCACCAGCAGATCCGTCTTGGCCGACACGGAGCCGGAAACCTTCGCACCCAGCGCCTCTGCCCGTGCCTTGGCCTCGGCCCGTGTCATCTTCTCCAGTGTGCCGGTGAAGACCACCGTTTTGCCCGCTACCGGACTGCCTTCGATCCGGGGGCGTTCGGCAGGCTGGATGTCGAGCTCAGCCACCAGTCGGTCGATCGAGGCGCGTTCCGCCGGTTGCGCAAATGCATTCACCAAAGACTGCGCCATTACTGCGCCGACCCCATCGATGCCAATCAGTTCCTCCCAATCTGGGCCGTCCGTATCGGTCGCCGCACCGATAGCCACCTCGAAGCGGTCCCAGTCGCCGTAATGCCGGGCGATCAGGTTGGCTGCTGCTTCGCCCACATGGCGGATTCCCAGAGCGAACAACACCCGGCCAAAGCCGATCCGCCGTTTTTCATGAATAGCACCGAACAGGTTGCGCGCGCTCTGGTCGCCCCAGCCATGGCGGTTTTTCAGCCTATTCAGGTTACCGCCGTCCCGCGCCTCTAGCGTGAATATATCAGCCGGTTCACGGATCGGCAGGTCGGGATCGTCATAGAACATCTCCACCTGTTTCGCGCCCAGCCCTTCGATGTCGAAGGCTTTGCGCGACACGAAATGTTTTAGCTTCTCCACCGCCTGCGCCGGGCAGATCAGCCCACCGGTACAACGGCGCACCGCGTCACCTTCTTCGCGCACCGCGTTGCTGCCGCATTCGGGGCAAGCGGTTGGGAACACATAATCTTCACTGCCTTCGGGACGTTTCGACAGGTCCACATCCGCCACTTTCGGGATCACATCCCCGGCGCGATAGACTTGCACCCAGTCGCCCACGCGGATGTCTTTGCCGTCGCGAATCGGCGCGCCATTGGCGTCGCGTCCGGCGATGTAATCTTCGTTGTGCAGCGTTGCGTTTGACACCACGACGCCACCCACGGTGACCGGCTGGAGCCGCGCGACCGGGCTGAGCGCGCCGGTGCGGCCGACCTGGATGTCGATGGCCTCCAGCGTGGTCCAGGCGAGTTCAGCAGGGAATTTATGTGCCAGCGCCCAGCGCGGCGTGGTAGATCGGAAGCCCAACCGCCCCTGCAGGCTCAGGTCGTCAACCTTGTAGACCACCCCGTCAATGTCATAACCCAGTGTCGCGCGTTGGCGTTCAATCACCGCATAATGGCTCAGCAATTCGGCAGGCCCATCGCAGCAGGCAGTCAGCGGATTGGTCTGAAACCCCAGCGTCTCAAGCCGACGGATCGCTTCAGACTGCGTTTCTGCAAGGGGTTTAGACAGTTCCCCCCAGGCATATGCAAAAAACCGTAAAGGCCGCGCCTGGGTGATCGTGGCATCGAGCTGGCGCAGGGATCCAGCGGCCGCATTGCGCGGGTTGGCGAACGTCTTATCGCCCGCCTCCGCCTGCCGGGCGTTCAGCGCGGCAAAATCGGCGTGGGACATATACACCTCGCCTCGCACTTCCAGCACGTCGGGCGCGTCGGTCAGCTTCTGCGGGATGTCCGCGATCGTGCGGGCATTGACGGTGACGTTTTCGCCCACCTCCCCATCGCCCCGCGTGGCAGCCTGCACCAGTTTGCCCTGTTCATAGCGCAGCGACAGCGACAGGCCGTCAATCTTGGGTTCCGCCGTGTAGGCCAGCGAGGCCTCCGCCCCGAGGCCCAAGTACTTGCGGATGCTTGTGTCAAACTCCTGTACATCCTCGGAATCAAATGCGTTGCTCAGCGACAGCATGCGCACGGCATGGGTGATCTTGGAAAACCCCTCCGCTACCGCCGCACCCACCTGATCGGACGGGCTGTCGCCGCGTTTCAGCGCGGGGAACCGCGCCTCAATTGCGGCGTTGAGTTGTTTCAGCCGGTCATATTCCGCATCCGAAATCTCCGGCATGTCGCTTGTGTGATAAGCCGCGTTGGCCTGCCCAAGTACATGGGAAAGCCGTTCCAACTCTGCCGCTGCTTCCGTTTCGGTCAGTGCGTCGATATCTGTCTGCGCCATCCCCGGCCCCGCATATCCCCTGCGCGTTTCCGAGTGATAGGCCGGGCGCTCGCGCAGGTCCAGTCATGCCGGTATTTGGTGAGTGGTGGTCTTGGCATTGTACGCGGTTTCCCGGTCAGGCGTTGACCGCTATCCTGGATGGCTCTGCCACGTTCTGCGGGTCGCGCAGCACATAGCCACGGCCCCAGACGGTTTCGATATAATTTTCGCCATCAGTCGCATTGGACAGTTTCTTGCGTAGCTTGCATATGAAGACATCGATGATCTTCAGTTCCGGTTCATCCATCCCGCCATACAGGTGGTTCAGGAACATCTCTTTTGTCAGCGTCGTGCCCTTGCGCAGCGACAGCAACTCCAACATCTGGTATTCCTTGCCGGTCAAATGTACGGGCTGACCCGCCACCTCCACTGTCTTGGCGTCTAGGTTCACCGCGATTTTGCCTGTGTAGATCACCGATTGCTAATGGCCTTTAGACCGGCGAATGATTGCGTGAATGCGCGCAACCAACTCTTCGCGATGGAAGGGTTTGGTCATGTAATCATCTGCGCCGAAACCAAACCCCTTGATCTTGGTTTCGGTGTCATCTTCGCCCGACAGTATCAGGATTGGCGTTTCGACCCGAGCCAGGCGTAATTGGCGCAGCACGTCGTGCCCGTTCATATCGGGCAGGTTCAGGTCCAGCAGGATCAGGTCGTAATCATAGAGCTTGGCCAGATCGATGCCTTCTTCGCCCAGATCAGTCGAATAGACGTTCAGGTTGGCATAGTTCAGCATCAACTCAATACTTTTTGACGTGGTCGGGTCATCTTCGACAAGAAGAATACGCATTCTGCAAACTCCAAAAACTTTCTGTTTCCGTCACGAACAACCCTGAGCCCAAAAGGTTAATCGCCTATTACCTTGGGTAAATAAAATATTATTCAACTCAAGATTGTCTATACTTTTTCAATGCAGTGGCCTTCAGCGCCTCTTCGCCATGGTCAGCGATGGCGGCGATCCATGACTGGAATTCTTCTTCGGACAGGTCATAGCGCATCAGCGCCTCGGACTGGGTGATCAGCCCGTACAGCACCCCGCGCACCACTGCTGCCTTCCGGGACGCAACCCAGCGCTCCGTTGCTACAGGCGGCAGATCGGCCATTGATAAAACAGTTCCGTCCAGCAATGTAATCGTACGCAGGCCTTCGACTTTTTCAGAAACATTTGCGTGCCCTCGTATTTCTGGGAACACGTTCACACGTTGGCCTTAACATGCGGTGAACCGAGGGGGTTGAGAGTGCGCGCAATTTTCCTATATTTCGCCGAGCCTTTCCATCGAATCTGTAGGAGCGTCGCGTGGCACTGGATACCCATGGTCTGAATTCACTGGGATTTGCCAAACCGCCCGCCGAAACCCGCGTGGTGGTGGCGATGTCTGGCGGTGTGGACAGTTCGGTCGTGGCAGCGTTGCTGGCCGACGAAGGCTATGACGTTGTCGGCGTCACCCTGCAACTCTATGACCACGGCGCGGCATTGGCAAAGAAAGGCGCTTGCTGTGCAGGGATCGATATCCATGATGCGCGGCGTGTGGCTGAGGGACGTGGATTCCCGCATTATGTCTTGGATTATGAAAATATCTTTCGTGATGCTGTAATCGACGAATTTGCCGACAGCTATCTTGCCGGTGCAACGCCTGTGCCCTGCATCCGGTGCAACGAGCGGGTAAAATTCAAGGACCTGCTGGAAACCGCCCGCGATCTGGACGCTGATTGCATGGCAACAGGGCATTATATCCAGCGTAAGATTGGACCGCATGGGGCCGAGTTGCACGGCGCGGCGGATGCGGCGCGCGATCAGTCCTATTTCCTGTTCTCCACAACGCCCGAGCAACTGGACTACCTGCGCTTCCCGCTAGGCCATCTGCCGTCCAAAGAAGCAACCCGCACGCTGGCGGCTCAATATAGCCTGTCGGTAGCGGACAAGCCCGACAGCCAAGACATCTGCTTCGTGCCTGACGGCAACTATGCCTCCGTCATTGAGAAACTGCGTCCAGGCGCGGCGGAACCGGGCGAGATCATGCATGCCGATGGCCGGGTTCTGGGCACCCATGACGGCGTGATTCACTACACGATCGGCCAACGCCGTGGCCTGGGCATCGGCGGGCTGAGTGAGCCGCTTTATGTCGTGCGACTGGATGTGGACTCAAAGCGCGTTGTTGTCGGCCCCAAGGATATGCTGGCCACCCGAACCGTGCCAGTGCGAGAGATCAACTGGCTGGGCGATACGCCGCTGACGTCCCGCCCGGAATGGCATGTCTCGGTCAAGGTCAGGTCGACCCGCCCCCCGCGGGAGGCTATCCTGCGCCCGATTTCGAACACCACGGCCGAGGTGGAACTGCTGTCGGCAGAAGAAGGCGTGTCACCGGGGCAGGCCTGTGTATTCTACGAAACCGGCGGCAGCCGGGTGTTTGGTGGCGGCTGGATCTGGCGCGGATATTGATCTCTCTGAGACAATCCCATTTTCTATTGTGGAATGTCTCAGGACATTATGGCGGCCTTGGAGCCTATGCGCATCATCGGGCCGCCCCCGGTGCGGCAATATGCGGGTTAGCATAATGAAGTCAGTCTGCGGTTACCGCTCCATCCCCGCCAGCACCGCCCTCGCTGCACGCAACCCAGGCGCTTCTCCACCACGGCCCAGCGCCTGCATCGTGTCCTCCATGGCTGCAGCCTGAGCTTCCGGATCGGCTATTACCTGTTCCAATGCCGCCGCTATATTGTTTGGCGTACAATTTTCTCCCAGGCATTCCGGCACTGTGCGCGTGTCTGTCACTAGGTTGACCAACGTCGCTGTGTCCACCTTGACCAGCATCTTGGCCAGCTGCCAACTGAGCCAGTTGGCCTTGAAGCCGATCACCATAGGCGTCCCGGCGGAGGCCAGTTCCAGTGAAACGGTGCCCGACGCGGCCAGCGCAATTTGTGCCCCACGCAGGGCCGCACGTTTTAAACTGTTGGCCTCCGGTTCCGCCATCCCGCGCGGGTCTAGCACCACTGGCGCGCCGGGCCAGTCCGCAGCGGCAGCGCTCACCTGATCGGCCACTGCACCTACGGTGGGGATCACCACGCGCATTTCGGGGCGCTTGGCCAAAAAATCCCGCACGGCCGGGCCAAAAATAGGCGTAAGGCGGCTGACCTCGCCTCCGCGTGATCCGGGCAGCACGATTATGTAAGGCGCATCGCCCAGACCCTGAGCCATACGGAACGCGGCCACCTCCGCATCTGACGCCTCCGGATCAGCAACGACGGGGTGACCCACAAAATCGCACTCCATCCCGGCGGCTTCCATATAGGGCGGCTCAAACGGCAGCAGGGCCAGCACATGATCAACTACTTTGGCCATCTTGTCTGCCCGCTTAGGTCGCCACGCCCAGACCGAGGGCGCCACATAATGCACCACGCGGATCTCCCGCGCCTCGCGCACCTGGCGGGCCACGCGCAGGCAGAAATCCGGGCTGTCGATGGTCACCAGCACATCCGCGCCAGAGGCCAGCACATCCTGAGCTGTTTCAGCAATCCGGCGTTTGAGATGGCGGTATTTCGGCAGAACCTCCACGATGCCCATGATCGACAGTTCCTGCATCGGAAAGAGCGATTTCAAACCCTGCGCCTGCATTGCCTGCCCGCCAACGCCAGCAAACTGAACATCCGGCATAAGCTCACGCAGCCCGGCCATCAAGGCCCCTCCCAACCGGTCACCCGAAGGTTCCCCGGCGATGAGGTAGACCTTCATTCTTCGTCCACGCGGCGGATCCACAGCATCAGGTCTGCCGCATCGCAGGCTTCGACAACGGCGGGCATATCCAGCACCATGACACCACCTGCCTCCAGTACCAGACCGGTCAGACCTGCCTGCACCAGCGCCTGAACGGTTTCCGGCCCAATTGTTGGCAGATCAGCGCGGCGGTCCTGATCAGTTTTCGGGGCCTTGCACAGCACGCCCCCGCCTTTTTCGGCGTCCGGGCGCGCCTGCAGGCTCTGAAGCATCCAGTCAGTGCCATAGCTGCCCTCAACGGTCAGGATCTGTCCGGCCAACACGACGCAGGCCTGCCCAAGATCGGCCGACGACATGGTCGCCAGCACCGCAGCGCCCCGCGCGGCATCCTTGCGGTCGCGTTCATCCGGCTGGCGGCGAGTGATAACACCGGGCGGCGGTAACAGGTCCGGTGCGGCTTCATGCGCGCCGACCACTTCAAACCCAGCGGTTTCGAAGATACCGATCACGGCGCGCAAGGCGGCGTCGTCTCCGCCAACGATGGCGGCCTGCAAGGCCGGAACTAGCGGCCAGGTGGCCGCGTCAATGCGGGACGGGTCCACCGGCGGGCGGCGGATTGCCCCGGCAAAACAGACCTGCTCGACGCCCTTGTCTTTCAGCGTCTGCAGCAGCGTGCCCAGCGTTTCGATTTGAAATACCAGATCGGGCGCCAGCCCATCCGGTTCAAACCCCGCCAGGGCGCAAACAAACGGGGCCTCCGCATGAGCCGCCGCTACGATGGCAGGCAGACGCCCCTGTCCACAGATCAGGGCCAGCATCGTTCAGCCTTTCGGGACCAGATAGGACCGGTCCGATTCCGTTGTGATGAAATCGATGATGTTGCGGACTAAATCGTTTTTGTTGGCTTCGGCCAGCTTGCGGGCGCGGTCCTGGAAGGTTCCCTCTTCCTGTCCCAACGCCTGATACGCCGCACGGATTTCGCCGATATCGGCCCGCGACAGACCCCGACGCTTCAACCCGATCAGGTTGAGACCTTCGAGTTCGCCACTGGTTGTCTGCACCATGCCATAGGGGATCACATCGCGCACCACGCGGGTGATACCGCCGATAATGGCACCCTGACCGATGCGTACGAACTGGTGCACCCCGGCCAGACCCCCAAGGATCACATCATCTTCAACAATGGCATGCCCGGCCACGGCCACGCTGTTGGCCAAAATCACGCGGTTGCCGATCTGCACGTCATGAGCCACGTGACAGCCTGCCATAAACAGCCCGTCATCACCCACGCGGGTGATGCCACCGCCGCCCGAGGTGCCGGTGTTCATGGTCACGTGTTCGCGGATGCGGTTGCGCGCACCAACGACCAACCGGGTCTCTTCCCCGTCATATTTCAGATCCTGCGGAATTTCTCCGATCACCGAAAACGGCAGGATGCTGGTGTCTTCGCCGATCTCGGTCGTGCCTGTCACGACCACGTGCGATTTCAACTGCACCCGGTCACCCAGCACCACCTTGGGTCCGATCACGCTGAACGGCCCGATGGTCACCCCTTCGCCCAGTTGTGCGCCGGGATCCACAATGGCCGTGGAATGGATACCGCTCATGCGTTTTGGTCCTGAACGTAATCCACCAGTGCGGAAAACTCGGCCTCGGCCGCAAGTTCACCTTCAACCTTGGCCTGACCGGAAAACTTCCAAATCTTGCCCCCGGGCTTGCCGCGCATGGTCTGGATCTGCATTTCCATCACGTCGCTCGGCACCACCTTGCGGCGGAATTTGCAGCGATCAATAGACATGAAGTAAATCAGCAATTCCTGATCGACGATGTCCAGTGCGGTGCCAATCATCACACCCGCTGTCTGCGCCATGGCTTCTACGATGGTCACACCCGGCATGATCGGCGTACCCGGGAAATGCCCCTGGAAGTGGGGCTCGTTCATCGTGACATTCTTGATACCACGGGCCGAGGTATAGCCATTTATATCGACAACCTTGTCGATCAGCAGGAATGGGTAACGATGCGGCAGGATCCGCTGGATCAATTGGATATCGGCGGTTTTGATGTCATCGGCCATGCTGGTCTCCCGACGCTAGTGAATAATTCGTTAAAGGTGAGTACCAACCCTGTGCGCACACGGCAAGGCGAGGCCGCGCCTACGCGCGCCCTTGCAGATAGGTTGTGTATTGGTCAGCGGGAGCCGAGCGACCACCAGCCCTTACGTTTGGGCTTGTTGGGATCGGCTGGTTCCGGTTCCGCAGCAGCGGCCACGGGTTCAGGCTCCGGTTCTGCCTCGGGCGTTGCTTCTGCCTCGGGGGCTTCTGCAGGTACTTCGGCGGTTTTCGGTTCGGGCTCCGCGTCCGTTTTTGCTTCAGGCTCCGCTTCGGTTTCCCGGGCGGGCTCGGCTTCAGGGGCTTCTGCCGCATCTGCTGGAGTTTCAGCCGGAGTTTTCTCTGCTTCGGCACCCTCAGCCTCAGCGCTGGCCACATCAGACCCGTCCTGCTCCGCAGACGTTTCGCCGTTATCCTCGGACCCGTCACCCGACCCGTTGGTCTGACTGCCGGACGACTTCCGCCGCCGCCGCCGCCGCCGCTTCTTCTTGGGCTTGGCTTCGGTTTCTTCCTCGGTCACCACCTCGGCTTCGGTTTCTTCGACCTCCTCGTCGATCTGGTCCATAAGGCTGGCATCCACCGACACCACCGGCGCTTCAAAAGCCACAACCTTGCGCGACGCAGTTTTGAACTTCTCCATCGAGAAATCCGGGCTGACCAGATGCGCGTCACCTTCGATACGGACGCTCAGGCCATAGCGGCTTTCGATCTGCGCGATGTGTTCGCGTTTCTGGTTCATGATGAAGTTGGCAATATCCACTGGACACTTGATCAGCACCTCGCGCGACCGGCGGCGCACGCCTTCTTCCTCGATCTGGCGCAGGATCGACAGAGCCATATTGTCGTTCGACCGGATCAGGCCTGTGCCATGACAGTGAGGGCACGGCTGGGTGGTGGCCTCAATCATGCCGGGACGCAGACGCTGGCGCGACATTTCCAACAGGCCAAAGCCCGAAATGCGGCCCACCTGAATGCGCGCGCGGTCAGTTTTCAGCTTGTCTTTCAAACGCTTCTCGACGGCGGCGTTGTTTTTGCGCTCATCCATGTCGATGAAGTCGATCACAATCAAACCGGCCAGGTCGCGCAGACGCAACTGGCGCGCCACCTCTTCGGCGGCTTCCAGGTTGGTCTTCGTCGCGGTTTCCTCGATCGAACCTTCGCGCGTTGCCCGGCCCGAGTTCACGTCGATGGCAACCAGTGCTTCCGTCACGCCGATCACGATATAGCCGCCGGATTTCAGCTGCACAGTCGGGTTGAACATCCCGGCCAGGTAGCTTTCCACCTGGTAGCGCGCGAAGAGAGGCAACGGGTCCTCGTATTTCTTCACATTCTTGGCGTGGGACGGCATGATCATCTTCATGAAGTCCTTGGCGATGCGGTAGCCGCGTTCGCCTTCCACAAAGACTTCGTCGATCTCTCGGTTATAGAGATCGCGGATAGACCGTTTGATCAGGTCGCCTTCTTCGTAGATCTTCGCCGGTGCGATGGATTTCAGCGTCAGTTCGCGGATCTGTTCCCACATCCGCAGCAGATATTCATAGTCGCGCTTGATCTCGGATTTGGTGCGTTTGGCGCCTGCGGTGCGCACGATCAGCCCCGCGCCCTGCGGCACGTCGATCTCACCAGCGATTTCCTTGAGCTTCTTGCGGTCTGCGGCATTGGTGATCTTACGGGAAATACCGCCGCCGCGTGCAGTGTTCGGCATTAGCACGCAATACCGGCCTGCGAGGCTCAGATACGTGGTCAGCGCAGCGCCCTTGTTACCGCGTTCTTCTTTGACCACCTGCACCAGCAGGATCTGACGGACCTTGATGACTTCCTGAATCTTGTAGCGGCGCGGGCGCGGCTTGCGCGGCGGACGCAGGTCGTCAGCGTCATCTTCTTCGGCCACGGATTCAATAGAGCTGTCTTTGTCTTTGGCCTCGGCGCGACCGGGTTTGGCGTCGTCTTCTTCGCCGTCGTCCTCGTCCGCAGTGTGATCGTCGGCGGCCTCGACAGCGGTGTCTCCGTCACTGTCTTCGGTGGCATCGTCCTGAGAAGCGTCCGATTCTTCGGCGCTATCGTGTTCCGCGGTGTTCTCGGGTGTAGCCTCCTCCACCGAGGCGTCGACTGCTGTCTTGTCGGTAGCGTCAGTCTCAGCGGTTTCGGCTTCAGTCGCTTCGGTGTCTTTAGGCTCCTCGACCGGCGTTTCCGCCACTTGTTCCATGGGCGAGCTGCCTTCAGGCACCGCCATAACATCGTCCTCGGAATCCTCTGCCGTCAGGTCGATGGTTTCCATGCCAGTGATTTCGGTATCGACCTCTTTGGTTTCTACCGCATCTCCAGATTTCGTCCTTGCGGCTTTGGACGATTTGCTGCGACGACTCCGACCGGAGCTTTTGGGCTTTTCGTCCTCTTCATCGTCCCGCTTGCGCATGGCTTCGGCATAGGCCCGTTCTTCGGCCATAAGCGCTTCGCGATCCGCCACCGGGATCTGGTAGTAATCAGGGTGAATTTCCGAAAACGCCAGGAACCCGTGCCGGTTCCCGCCATAATCCACAAATGCCGCCTGAAGAGACGGTTCGACCCGTGTTACCTTTGCGAGGTAGATGTTACCGGCAAGCTGCCGTCTATTTTCGGATTCAAAGTCGAATTCCTCAACCTTGTTTCCGTCGACCACCACAACGCGGGTCTCTTCCGCGTGGGTGGCGTCGATAAGCA
>JAEPNQ010000049.1 GCA_017643305.1 Marinibacterium sp.
CTGCGCATGCTGGGTTTTGGGAAGAGAGCCCGGTCAGGCAAAAAACATAAAATCAGGGAGACAGACCCAAATGAAAGCAACACGATCAACAACCATCGCCGGAGCGGTTGCACTAGCCGCGCTGTCAGGGCCAGCACTGGCGGCCGAGATGGGCGCGGTTGACGAACCGATCAAGCTGGCCATTAACGAGTGGACTGGCCAGCACGTGACCACACGCGTCGCTGGGGAAATCCTGACGCGTATGGGCTACAAGGTCGAATACGTGACCGCGGGCTATTACCCCCAGATGACCGCCCTGCAGGACAACACGATCACCGCGACGCTGGAAATCTGGAGCTCCAACATCGGCGAGCTGATGACCGAGGCCGTAGGCTCCGGCAACGTGGTGCCGATCGGGGATTTGGGCCTGAATACGGAAGAAACCTGGTGGTACAACGACGCTGCGAAAGAGGCCTGCCCGGGCCTGCCGGCCTGGAGTGCCCTGAAAGACTGCGGTGCGGCCTTTGCCGTGGCTGAAACCTATCCTAATGGCCGCCTGCTGGATTATCCGGTGGATTGGGGTACCACCAACGTGGACCGGATCAAGGCTTTTGACCTGCCGCTGAAATCTGTACCTGCCGGGTCCGAAGGCGCGCTGGTGGTGGAAATCAAGGCCGCAGAGGAAAAGGGCGACCCGCTCTTGGTGATGTTCTGGACCCCGCATTGGGTAGCTGCCGAAGTCAGCCTGCATACCGTGGATCTGCCAGAATATTTTGACGGCTGCTTCGAGGATGCATCGGGCGGCGAAAACCCCAACGCTACATATGACTGCGACTGGGATCGCGGCCATGTGGACAAGCTCGCCTGGGTCGGAATGGAAGAAAAATGGCCGGCGGCATACAAGTTCCTGGCCGCTTACCAGATGACCAATGATGTGCAGATCCCAATGCTGGCCGCAGTGGACAACAATGGGGAGGATCTGGGTACTGTCGTTAGCGCCTGGGTGGATGGCAACCAGGCTGTCTGGCAGCCCTGGGTGGACGCCGCCAAGAACTGATCCGACCCGGATTTTGAACAAAAAGCAGCCAGCCCGCCAACACCAGCGGGCTGGCTGCAGATCTTTCGGGGCAGGACGGTTCAGACGACGCTGGCGAGCACCACAGTGCCCAAGCCGGAAAACATGCCTCCGGCCCCGTGGCATGCGGAAATCTCAGCGCGGTCCATCTGCTACGGGTCGGTCCACAGTGTAGAGCATATGCTTTTCTGCAGCGCATACATCCCGTACATGCCGGCGCACATATGGCCAAGAGCGCCACCAGGGCCTGGTGTGGTCGCCGAGATCCGGACCCACGATCTGGAAACGGCCTTCGGCGGTACCAAACAAAGCGGGTATGGCCGCGAACGCGGGATCGAGGCGCTGCACGGGTATACTCAGCTCAAGACTGTGAACATCCGGCTATCCGGGTGGCGGGCCAGCACCTGCTGGCGCTGGCATACCGGATCAAGCTAGATCTTCGGGCAAGATGGCGGCAGGTATGTTCTGGTAGGAAACGGGCCGCAGGAACCGACGGATCGATAGCGTGCCGACCGATGTGGCGCCAAAGTTGGTCGACGCGGGGTAGGGGCCGCCGTGCACCATTGCGTCACACACTTCCACCCCGGTGGGAAAGCCATTTGCCAGAACCCGGCCCGCCTTTCGTTCGAGGATCGGCATCAGCGCGGCGGCGGCAGCGGTGTCGCCGTCATCCATTTGCAGGGTGCAGGTCAACTGCCCCTCCAGCGATTTGGCCACCGCGATCCTCTCTGCATCGTCTTGCACGGTCACGACGATGCCCAGCGGGCCGAACACCTCTTCGCCCAGTGTTTCATTGGCCAGCCATTGTGCCCCTGTCGTGGCAAACAAATAGGGTGTCGCGTTGCGCATGTCGCAGGTGGTGGTCAGCACATCGCGTACGCCACTGGTTCCGGCCACCCGAGCCGCGCCGCTTTGATAGGCCCCTGCAATACCAGCGGTCAGCATGGTCTGCGCGCCCACGCCTTCCAGCGCGGTTTTGGCCTCGGCGATAAAAGCATCTGCAGCATCGCCCGTGCGGATCACCAGAATACCGGGGTTGGTACAGAACTGCCCTGCGCCCATGGTCAGCGACCCGGCCCAGCCTTCTGCAATGGCCGTGCCCCGGTTGGCCAGCGCGGCGTCGAGCACAAACACCGGATTGACAGAGCCAAGCTCACCAAAAAACGGGATCGGATCAGGACGCGCGGCGCAAAGGTCAAACAATGCGCGACCGGCGCGCAGCGATCCGGTAAAGCCCACTGCGCGGATCAGCGGGTGCTGCACCAGCGCCTGACCCACCTCGATCGTGTGGCCCTGCACCTGGCTGAAGACACCGGGATGCACGCCGCAGGCCTTGATCGCCGCCTCAATGGTCTGCGCCACGATGTCGGACACACCGGGATGCGCCGGATGGCCTTTGACCACAACCGGGCAGCCAGCGGCCAGCGCGGCGGCGGTGTCGCCTCCGGCGGTGGAAAAGGCCAGCGGGAAGTTTGACGCGCCGAACACGCCAACCGGCCCGATCGGGCGCTGAACCATGCGGATTTCCGGGCGTGGCAGCGGCCCGCGGTCCGGCAGCGCGCCGTCTACCCGGCGGTCCAGATAATCACCCGCCTCGATATGATCGGCAAACAACAGGAATTGACCGGTGGTGCGCCCGCGTTCGCCTTCCAGCCGTGCTTCGGGCAGGCCGGTTTCCTTGACACCCATCGCCGTAATCTCGGCCCCACGCGCATTGATCTCTTCGGCGATCTTGCGCAGGAACGCGGCGCGTTCGGCGCGGGTGGAATAGCCGTAGGACCAGAATGCCTCTTCTGCCGCCTGCACCGCACGGTCCACATGCTCCGCAGCGCCTGCGGCAAAGGTATCCGCCTCACCGCTTGTGGGTTCGTTGGTGAACGTGTTCGTGCCGCCGACCCATTCGCCGGCGATCAGGTGAGTGCCTTTCAGCATATGCAATACCCTTCTTTACAATAGTTTGCGACGCGCCAGATTGCGCATCAGTTCCCGGACGCCGAATGTCCATTCGGCACAATCTGTGGACAGGCGTACGGTGTTTTCCAACGTGCCCAGCCTGGCGGTGGATATGGTCACTACATCGCCCAGCTTGTGTGTGAACCCTTCACCCGGCACGTCGCGGTCCTGCGTGGGCGCGAAGAGCGTGCCGAGAAACAGCATGAAGCCATCGGGGTACTGATGATACCGCCCGATTGTCTGACCCACGAGGTCCTCAGGATCGCGGCTGATTTCCTTCATCGAAGATTGGCCGTGCAAAACATAGCCATCTGTGCCCGTGACGGTCATGTCCAGTTCCGCCGCCCGCACATCGTGCAGCGTGAAACTGTCATCGAACAGCCGGATCATCGGACCGATGGCGCAGGAGGCGTTGTTATCCTTCGCCTTGGACAGCAACAACGCAGACCTCCCTTCGACATCGCGCAGGTTCACGTCATTGCCCAGTGTTGCACCGACGATCTGCCCGGCGGGGGATACGGTCAGTACCACTTCGGGCTCCGGGTTGTTCCAGGTGGATATGGGATGCAGGCCGACCTCGGCGCCATGGCCCATTGATGACAGGGTCTGCGCCTTGGAAAACACCTCCGCATCTGGGCCGATACCAACCTCCAGATATTGCGACCACATGCCTTCGGTGATCAGTGCGTCCTTAACGCGGGCGGCGTCGTCGGAGCCTGCCTTGATATTGCTCAGGCTGTCGCCGATCACAGCGCCGACCCGGTCGCGGATCGCCTTGGCTTTCAGCGGGTCGCCTGCGGCCTGTTCTTCGATCACACGCTCGACCATCGAACTGGCAAAGGTCACGCCGCAGGCCTTGACCGCCTGCAGGTCGCAGGGGGCTAGCAGATGCGTTTGCGTCAGGTCACCGACGGGGGCGGCCAGAACATCCTCAACCGAGCCCAGAACCGGGCCGGCCGCCGCGCGGACATAGCCCGTCGGGTCGTCCATGGCACAGATGTCGCGGACCAGCGGCGCATCCTTTGTGGTGATATCGATGACCCGTCCGTCCCGAACCGTGACGACCGATGGCCCCTGTTCGGCAGCGTTCCATACCCGACCCAGCAGCGTCGGGTTATCCTGCGGCAGCGTCATGTCGCGTTCCTTATGCATCCTCCCGCCCCGACGCGGTGGCACGCCGGGATATCCTCGGGGCATAAGTAACGACACAGCGACACCCGTCAACAAATTGGTCGGGCCAGATCGCTGGTTCGGGGAGTCTTGAAAAGGGTATGGCGGACAGATGCCGCCATTTCGATCTCATTTACAGGGCCAGGTCGGAGCTGTGGCCCGACCCTTGCTATTTCGTGATGATCTCCGGTCCCATGAAGGTTGTCGGCAGGAAGGTTGATAGCCACGGGATGTAGGTGACCATGATCAGGAACACGAAAAGCACTGCGAGGAAGGGCAGCGCGGCGCGCACGACCAACATCATCGGCATCGACGCCACCCCGGAGGTCACGAACAGGTTCAGACCAACAGGTGGGGTGATCATGCCAATTTCCATGTTCACGACCATGATGATGCCCAGATGGATCGGGTCGATCCCCAGCTCAATCGCGATTGGGAACACCAGTGGCGCGACAATCACTAGCAGGCCAGAGGGTTCCATGAACTGGCCACCGATCAGCAGGATCACGTTGACCACGATCAGGAACATCACCGGCCCAAACCCGGCCGACAGCATCGCTTCGGCTATATGCTGTGGCACCTGTTCGTCGGTCAGCACGTGTTTCAGGATCAGCGCGTTGGCGATCACGAACAAAAGCGTGGTCGTCAGTTTGCCAGCCTCGAACAGCGTATGGCGGGTGTCAGGGTGGAAGAAGGCCGTTACAACGGCCCAGGGCTTTTGCAGCAGGCTGGACCGGTCGTCTATTTCATCCGGCCCGCGGTCCAGGGAAACTGTACCCAAACCGGCTGATTTGGTGCCGGCCAGCGGACCCATGTCACGGTAGACGAAGGTGGCGATGAAGAACGCGTATATTGCGGCTACAGCGGCGGCTTCGGTCGGGGTAAAGATCCCGCCATAGATACCGCCGAGGATGATGACGATCAGGAACAGGCCCCAGGCTGCTTCACGGCCAGACGCAAAGATTTCGCGCCAACCCTGCCATTCGCCCTTGGGCAGGTTCTTGATCTTGGCCATCACATAGATTGCCACCATCAGCATGAACCCCGCCAACAGGCCCGGAATGACACCGGCCAGGAACATCCGGCCCACCGAAACCTCAACCGAGGCAGCATAGACCACCATCACGATGGACGGTGGGATCAGGATGCCCAGCGTACCCGCGTTACAGATGACACCGGCAGCGAATTCCTTGGTGTAACCCACCTGCCGCATACCCGCGATCACAATGGAGCCGATGGCCACAACCGTCGCTGGTGACGACCCGGACAGCGCGGCAAACAGCATACAGGCAAACACGCCCGCAATCGCCAGACCGCCGGGAAAATGCCCGACACAGGCGATGGAAAACCGAATGATCCGCCGGGCCACTCCGCCTGTAGTCATGAAGGAGGATGCAAGGATGAAAAAGGGGATTGCCAAGAGGGTGAAGTGCCCTTCGAAGGCTGCAAACAGCGTTTGCGCAACCGAGGCGAGCGAGCTGTCAGAATACCAAAGCAGGAACAGGATGGAGCTGAGGCCGAGCGAGACAGCAATCGGAACACCAATAACCAAAAAGCCAATGACCAGAGCAAAGAGGAGGACGACTTCCATCACACCTTCTCCCCGGTCTGTTCGCGCACGTCGGGGACTTCATCTTCAACTTCGTGGCTGGCCACGATACGGTCGATCCGGCCAGTCCACATGGCCCAGGCAACCTGGATGAACCGGAAGAGCAGCAAAGCCATTGACAGTGGCAGAACCGCATAAGGCAGGAGGCGTGGGATCTTTTCGTATTCCTCACCTTCGTTGAAGGCGGCTTCCATCCAGCGCAGAACGCCCGGCAGGGGGATGTCGTTGACTTCGTACCAGCCTTTTTCGCGGAATTTGTCTTCGAACCCCAAAGGGAACCAGCGGCCTTCGGTGGCGGGCAGGTTTGCGAAATTTGCCCAATAGTCCCACGCGCCTTTCAGCAGCAGGAAAGAAAATGCGATGCAGGCGGCGGCAGTGATCATACCCAATACCCGACGCATCGGGATCGGTGCGATTTCGATCAGGATATCGACCCCCAGATGCGCACCTTTCTTGACGGCATAGGATGCCCCCAGCAAAACCAGCCAGGCGAACATAAAAACGGTCAGTTCCAGCGCCCACAGGATGTTGGAGTTAAATCCATAACGTGCAATCACGTTGGCGAAGGTCAGGAGGGTCATCATGCCCAGAAGCGCCGCGATCAGCGTTTCCTCCAGATGATCGATCCAGTTTTGTCCCGGTTGCGGGTGCATCGGTTATCCCCCCCCTCGTCAGTCAGGATGCAAAACGGCCCGCACGAAACGCGCGGGCCGCAGATTCAAGGCGATTTAGCTGCCGCTGTTGAACTGTTGGGCTGCTTCGATCATGTCCTGTCCCACGTCGCCTGCAAACTTGTCCCAGACGGGTTTCATCGCTTCGACCCATGCAGCACGCTGCGTGGCGTCCAGCTGGCGGATGGTTCCACCGGCATCAATGATCGCCTGCTTGGCAGATTCGTTCACCGCGAAGGCTTCCGAATTCCGGGTTGTGGTCACTTCGCTTAGGATGGTCAGAAACTGCTCACGCACGGCGGGGTCCAGGCTGTCGAGCCAATCGACGCTGGTCACAACCAGATAGTCGATGATGCCATGGTTGGTTTCGGTCACGCCGTCCTGTACTTCGAAGAACTTGCGGCCATAGATGTTGGACCAGGTGTTTTCCTGCCCGTCTACAACGCCTTGCTGCAGAGCGCCGTACACTTCGGAGAAGGCCATTTTCTGGGGCGAACCACCGATGGCTTCCATCTGCGCAACCAGAACGTCCGAGGACTGCACGCGGAACTTCAGGCCATTTGCGTCAGATGGCAAGATCAGCGGCTTGTTGGCCGACATCTGCTTCATACCATTGTGCCAGAAGGCGAGCCCCTGCAGACCACGGCGCTGCATGCTGTCTTTCATGGCTTGACCGGCGTCAGATGCCTGGAACCCGTCGACTGCGTCTATGTCTTTGAACATAAAGGGCAGGTCGAACAGGCGGAATTGCTTGGTAAACTTCTCGAACTTGGACAGGGAAGGTGCGGCCAGTTGCACGTCGCCCTGCAGCATTGCTTCCAGCACCTTGTTATCATTGTACAGCGTGGAGTTTGGGAAAACTTCCATGCAGGCGGTGCCGTTCATCTCTTCGTTCACGCGAGCCTGCAGCAGCGACGCGGCAATCCCCTTGGGGTGCTTGTCGGTGTTGGTTACGTGGCTGAATTTGATGACCATTTCACCTTGGTCACAAGCGGCAAATGCGCCGGTTGCGGAAATGGCAAGCGTGATCGCCGTTGCGGCGGTCGTCAGGAATTTCATGATTTCTCCTCCGGTGAACCCGCAAGTCGCGGGTGGATTACATTCCGACCCCTTTGTTCTGATTGCAGAACCGCGCATCAACAAGAATTGTGGTGTATGGCAGATGGGTAGAGAAACCGTAGAAAAATTAGTGCTTTAAAGAAAGCTTACGCAGGTTGGCCAAAAATGCTGACTGGCATTTGTGCGGTGGGTGAAACACTTGGCGCTTTCGAGTGTGCGGAAATTCGCACAGTTCAGGGCCGGTAGTCGCCTGGTTTGATTCCATGTCGGGCAAATTTGTCGTAGAGCGTTTTGCGCGGCAGTTTCAGCTCCACCGCCGTGGCAGATGCATTCCCACGGTGCCGTTTAAGTGCATCCACCAGCAACGCACGTTCCACCTGATCCAGTTTCTCGACCAGCCCTGGTTGGCCGGAATCCTGCAACGGATCCAGCCCCAGCACGAAACGCATCGCTTCGTTCATCAAAGCCCGGGTATTGCCCGGCCAATCCCGAGCCATCAGCGCGGCGATCACATCGGCATTGACCAGCGGTTCCGGCACGCCTGCTGTCTCCGCCGCCTCGGCCACGTACTGCCGGAAGATTTCGGGGATGTCCTCGGGCCGTTCTGACAGCGCCGGAATGCGAATGCGCAGGGTTTCGAGGTGGTAATAGAGATCGCGGTTGAACGACCCATCCGCCAACGCAGCAGGCATATCTGCTGCGCTGCCAGCCAGAACACGCGCACCTTCCGCGCCGTCCAGATGGTCCTGCAGGCGAAACTGAGTTTCCAGCGGCAGATGGGTCACCTCACCCAGATACAGGCTACCCGCACGGGTGGCCTCCAGATGCTCGTCCAGCTCCACCGGACGCATCGCCGCCGCCGCAACCCGGAGGAAGGGCTGTTGCGACCGTGCCGACAGGCGGTGCAGGACGTCGGCGATCTTGGAGCTGCCAGTGCCCGGCGCGCCTTCGATAAGCACGGGGCCGTCTAACCCCGCAATGCGCCGCACTTGCGCCCTTAAGGCTTCGGACTGAGCGGACTTGCCGAAAATCAGCCGCGCTGCGCTGTCACCGCGGTCAACCTCGGCCTTCAGCTGTCGATTCTCAACGACCAGCCGTCGCGCCCGCATGGCGCGTGTCACGGCGCCAATCAGGACCTCACTTCCGCAGGGTTTTTCCAGAAAATCGAATGCCCCGCGCGACATCGCCGACACCGCCATGGGAATGTCGCCTTCACCGGTCAGCAAGATCACCGGCAGGTCTGCATCCACCGATTGGACATAGTCCAGCAAATGCATCCCATCGCGTCCCGGCATGCGGATATCCGACAGCACGACACCATCGTAATCAGGGTCGATATGGTCCTTGGCCACGATGAATGCGCTGGCCAGATGGGGCTGAAACCCGGCCAGTTCCAGTGTCTGGCCCAACGCCTCGCGGACGGATTCATCGTCTTCGACCACCAGCACCGGGCCTGTCATGCCGCTTCCTCTTCGATCCAGCGTTGCAGTTCTACTGTGAACACTGCGCCGCCTTCAGGCGCATTGGCCCCGCGAATATTGCCTCCGAAGCTTTGCACCAGCCCGTAGGAAATGGACAAGCCAAGCCCGACCCCCTCGGCTTCACCGATGGATTTGGTGGAATAGAACGGCTCAAAAACCTTGTCCGGCTCCGATATTCCGGCACCGGTATCGCGCACCATCAGACATACCGGAGAACCGGGTCGGGCGGAAACCGCGATCTCCCGAACGGGGGAGACGGACATGGCGTCGATTGCATTGGAAATCAGGTTCAGAACCACCTGTTGCAACCGAACTTCGCCACCCTGCACCCACAAGGGGTTATCCGGTAGATCCATGCTCAGCTTCACCTGCTGGCTGTTCAGCCGCGCCTCGGCCAGATCCACTGCCGCCTCGACCGCCGCGATCAGGTCGACGCGGGTGACAGTGTCTTTTTCCTGTCGGGCAAAGGCGCGGAAATTCTTGATGATCCGCGCCATACGCGCGGCCAGGTTGCTGATCCGGGTCAGGTTGCCGGTGGCCTTCTTGGCGTCCCCGCGTGCAAGAAATTGTGCGCCATTCTCGGCAAAGCTCTGGATGGCCATCAGCGGCTGGTTCAGTTCGTGGCTTATCCCGGCGGACATCTTGCCAAGGGCGCTCAGCTTTTCGGCCTGAATCAGGTCGCGCTGCGCCTTTTTCAGCGCGGTTTCTGCCTCGATCCGTTCGTTGACTTCGGCCCGCAGGGCGATATTGGCATCTGACAATTCGCGGGTGCGCGCCTGCACTTCGCTTTCCAGTGCTTCGTTGGCCACGGCCAGCATGTGCCGCTGGCGGGTGACAAGGAAAAACACCGCGCCGAATAAAAGGAAGGCAAAGCCGACCACCGCCGCCTGCAGCCACGCGGTGGCTAGCGCTGGGGCGACGTCCACCAGGGCCTCAGCCCGCATGCCAATAACGGGCAGATCCTGCACCACGTGGATCGCTCGGCGAGGCAGGTAACGGCTGGCCAATATGGTCCAGATTTCCGTGCCGGAGAACGTGTTGCTGGTATAGTCGAGAAATCCTTGCGCCTCGGGTGGACCCGGCTCCAGCCGACTGTTGCGCAGCACAAGTTCGGACCGGTTGGAGAAATAGATTACCCCGGTTTGGTCGGTCACGAAAACGGCTGGGTTATCGCCGCGAAAATCGGCTTCGATCCGCTCCAGATCCACCAGCGTAACCAGCACGCGGGTGACGGGGCCGTCCGGATCAAATATCGGGGCGGCGATCAGAAAGGTCCGACGCCCGAAATCGCTGCTGTACATCAGATGCATGCCCAGGGTGCCGCTCAGAGCGTGATCAACCATCGGTTCGTTCCGCCAACCCCGAACGGAGCTGTTGAATGCGCTGGCCAGCGGCTGGCGGTCCGTGTCGAGTAGTATGAAATCCAGCGCGCCGGATAGGTCAGCTCCCCTGCGCAGGATCGCAGCCAGCTCCAAACTCGGGGTGGCGGGAGATTGCAGCCGCAGGTCGCTGGCCAGCGACACGGTCTGCAGGCGGTAGGACGAAATTCCGCTGACCAGCCGATCCGATGCCAGTGCAAGGTCGGATTGCCCACGCGGGACCAGCGCGCTCACCGATTGGCGGGCCGAATAGGCCCAGACAGACGCCGTCAGCACGACGACGGCTAGAAGATAGATGATGACCGAAACCGTACGGGTCATTTCGGCATATTCGCCATTCTCGGAGGCTTGGCAAGCATGCTACCTTTGCCAAAATGCTTCCTGTGCTAGGGTGGGGCGCAGATCGGAGGAAGCATTGGCATGAAAAACAACGTCCTGCGGCCGGTGACCGACCCGGCCATCTGGGTCGGAGCCGAGCTGGATCAGCGTCCGGGCTGGCTGTTTGAGCTGACTGGGGAAGACCTAGCCGGGCTGCGTGGCATGGCGGGGGATATCGCCCCCGGCTTGGACGGCGATCTGGACCAGTTGATGGCGTTGCCAACCGAGCGTTTTGATCTGGGTCCGTTCGGCGACACTCTGGCGCGGGTCTATGCCGGACTGAAATCCGGTCCGGGGCTGGCGTTGGTGCGCGGGTTGCCGATTGACGATCTGTCCATGGAAGAGGCCGCCATCATCTATTGGGCTATCGGCGCGCATTTGGGTCAGGCCACGCCGAACAACCCCGAAGGCGACATGTTTGGTCACATCACTGATCTGGGCAAAACTCAGAAAGATGCAAACAGCCGGGGCTATCAGACCCGCGAATTGATGGATTACCATTGCGATCAGTGCGACATCGTTGGCCTGCTCTGCCTGCGCACGGCCAAATCAGGCGGGGTGTCGATGGTGGCAAGCTCGGTTGCCATGTATAATGCGCTGCTGGCGGATCATCCCAACTATGCCGCCGCGCTGACCGATCCACTCTGCTGGACCAAACATGGGGAATATGCCGAAGGCGATCTGCCCTATTACGAAAGCCCGGTGTTCAACTTCTTCGACGGGCAGATCTGCACGTCCTTTGGCCCCAAACATATCGTAAAGGGCCACAAGCTGCCCGGCACGCCACCGCTGGGGGATCTGCGGACAGCGGCCATTCAGCGGGCCGAGGAGATTGCCCATAAGCAGCGCTATGAAATGGTGCTGGAGGCGGGCGACATGCAGTTCGTCAACAACTATGTCACCCTGCATACGCGGTCAGAATACAAGGACCATGACGATCCGGCGCTCAAACGGTTGTTATGGCGGTTATGGTTGATGAACCCTGATCTGCGGCCGCGCACGGCCTATGCGATGCAATGGCAGGGTGGGGTGAATCTGGGCGGCGGCCACCGTCAGATCCGTGTCTGACCGGCGGGCGGGCCCTGCGAAACGGCCCGCCCGCGGTGGTCTACATCATTGATGGCAGGATCAACGCGATGCCCGGCACCAGCGCGATCAGCAGGATACGCAGGATGTCGGCCATCCAGAACGGGGTGACGCCCTTGAAAATCGTCTTTACCGAGACGTCCTTGAGAACCCCTTTCAGCACGAACACGTTCATGCCGATGGGCGGGGTGATCAGGCTGATCTCGGTCGCGACCACAACCAGGATACCGAACCAGATCAGGTCATAGCCCAAGCCCTGCACCAGCGGTGCAAAGATCGGTACGGTCAGCAGTATCATAGACAGGGATTCGAACACGCAGCCCAAGATCAGGTAGATCAGGATGATCATGAAGATTACACCCAGCGGCGGGAAGTCGAAGCCTTGCGCGATGTTCAGGAGTGCATCGGGCAGACCCGCGCGGTTGACGAAATTGGAAAAGATCATCGCCCCGAACACCACCAGGAACAGCTTGGCTGTGGTCAGCGTGGTTTCCCGGGCCACTTCCATCACCACTTTCCAGGTCAGCGCCCCGCGGAAAAACGCGATGGCGATGGCCCCGGCGGCGCCCATGCCTGCGGCTTCGGTCGGAGTGAAAGCCCCGACATAGATGCCGCCGATCACAAAGATGAACAGGCCCAGTGTGGCCCAGACATCGCGCAGTGCGACCAGCCGTTCGCCCCAGCTGGATCTTTCACCAGCCGGCCCGGCAGCCGGGTTGCGCGTTACCACGAACAAAACCGCACCAAGGTAGAAAAGCACGCCGATTAAGCCGGGCAGGACCCCGGCGATGAACAGCTTGCCCACCGACGCATTGGTGATCAGGCCATAGATGACAAGGATAACGCTGGGCGGGATCAGGATGCCCAGTGTTCCGCCCGCCGCGATGGACGCAGTGGCCAAGGAATCGTCATACTTGTACCGCCGCATCTCGGGCATGGAGACCTTGGACATGGTCGCCGCCGTGGCCAGAGACGACCCGCAGATGGCAGAAAACATGCCACAAGCCACGATGGTGGACATCGCCAGCCCACCCTTGCGGTGCCCCAGAAAGGCATAGGCGGCGCGGTACAGTTCTTTTGCCATGCCGCCCCTGTCGACCATAAGGCCCATCAGGATGAACAATGGCACAACCGACAGGCCATAGGACTGTCCGCTGTCGATCACCAGGCGCGCGGCATTTGACATGCCCGCACGGTAGTTGGACAATTCGGAGAACCCGACAAGGCCGACCAGACCCAGCGCAACACCCAGCGGCATGCGCAGGAAGGCAAGGATAAGAACAACGGCAAAGCCGATAAGTGCTACGGTCATATGCCTTCCTCATGATGTTCTTCCCGGACCCGTCCGGGGGTCGAAAGTACCAGGATCAGACGCAGCGCTGCCGTAAGGGCGGCGGCGTAGATTGAAACGGTGATAAAGCCAACGACAGGCCAGCGCGGAATCGCTAGGTATTCGGTCACGTCATTGTCTTCAAAGGCGCGCACAGCATAGGCGGACACGCGGCCACCAATCTTGTAGGCAACAAAGATCGTGATCGCGAGAATGAGCACCGAGGTCAGCCAGGCCAACCAGCCCCGCCGGAAAATCGGGATAAGGTCCACGATGATGTGATCGTTTCTCAGGAACATGAGCGGGAACGAAAAGAAGATGATCCCGGCCATGCAGATGCGGACCAGTTCAACCGCCCCTACAACCGGGCTACTGAAGAAATAGCGACCGATAACATCGACGCATGTTAGTGCCACAAGACCCAACAGGATCACTGCGGCAACGTTTGCGAAAAAGAGGCTGACGGAATCCGTCAGCCTCTCTGTCGTCCTCAGGAAATTTCGCATGAGCGATTGAGGCCTTTTTTACTTGATGTTCGACTTGAGGAATTCAAGCGCAGCGGCTCCGTCGACACCGGTTGCGGAAACTTCTTTCAGAACCGCCGCTTCGATACCCGCCGTCTTTTCTTTGTAGTAAGCGCGCTGGTCGGCATCCATTTCGATAACGGTCAGGCCGAATTCGTTTACCGCCTTGTCCCGGCCGAATGCATCCGCTTCGTCCCAGATGCGGCCGACCCAACGGGCCATTTCCACGCCGCGCATGTCGTCGACGCACTTGCGGTTGGCATCCGACAGAGCGTCGTAGCTGTCCTGGTTCATGATCAGAGCGAAGGAGGTCGTGTACATGCCATCCGGGTTCACATAGCTGTACTTGGTCAGTTCAGCCGTTTTGAACGCAAACATGGTTTCCATCGGAAAGAACACGCCTTCGGCAACGCCGGATGCAATGGTTTCATAAACGGCCGGGGCCGGAACGTTCACGCCAGCAACGCCCAGGGCGGTCCCGATCATGTTCGCAACACCACCGCCGACGCGCATTTTCATGCCATCCAGCGAACGATAACCCTCTTCCAAAGGCTTGACAGTGTTGGCCATGCCGGGGCCGTGCACAAAGTTGGTCAGAACCTGCACGCCCTTCGCTTCGCCAGCATCTGCCAGATACTTTTCATGGGTCATCTGGTACGCAACTGAGATCTGTTCGGCGTTGCCGGGGATGCCAGGCAGTTCAGCCAGTTTCGTGGTTACGAACTTGCCGGGCGTGTAGCCATGTACGATCCAGCTCATATCTGCCACGCCGTCACGGATGGTGTCGTACTGCGCTGGCGGTGGGGCAAGCCCGTATTCCAGTTTGAGGCTCAGGTCGCCGCCCGAGCATTCCTTCAGTATCTCATCGATACGTGGGAATGTGGTGGAGTTCATGCTGTGCTTCGGGCTGGCCCATGTCGAAACCGTTAGAACGGTTTCTGCAGACGCTGCCGAAGCGGCGGTGGCCACTGCGGCGGCCATTGTCAGTTTGATGAGATTCTTCATTTTGTCCTCCCCTGATAGATGGGTTTTACCCCTAAGTACTTATATCCTAAGCAAACGCGACCAAAGTCAAACGCTCAGTGAAATTTTTCTTGCTTTGTGAACTACCGGTTTGCTGTTGGTTGCCGTTTTCCCGTTGTCCTACTGTCCAGAGCATGTTGGGAAAAACCGAGTTTGGCGTGTTGTCCGCTTGGTGAACACTCGGAGTCCACAGGTGGGTCCGTGATGTCGGCCTGCGCGCCGGTGTACCCCGTTTCAATTCCCCCAATCGCGATGCTCCCATACAGAGAAAATCAACGACACATAATCTGGGACCTTGTTCGCATCTTTCGGCATCAGCGCTTCGGCGCACATGACGTCCCGCTTCCTCGGGGTATCGAACACGATGCGATGCTGCATGTTCTCGTGGCGTGACCCCAGTACTTGGTCCGTTTTGATTGTTCTTGCATAGAAAGCCCCTGATCCATCGGAACGATACTGTCCAGCGCGGGAGGACGGTATTCGAGAGCGCCTTGTGGCCTGACTGTGTTGTAATGACTGCGCCAATGTTCGATCTGGGTTCGGGCTTCACGAAGGCTGTAGAAGACTTCGCCTCACAGCAGCGCGTCTCGGAACCGGCCATTGATGCTTCGACATTATCCATTTTCCCAAGGTGCCCCTGGTTCGATGTCGGCTGTCTTTGCCTTGACCGCCACAATCTAAACCTGAACTGCCTGTGCAACGAACGCAGGGCCATTGTCCGGCAGGAGGAAGGTGGGAGCGAAAGAACAGGGACTGAGTGTTTCATCCTGGTCTGCCGTGGCACACCAAGCAGCTTAACCTTCCAGCGATGTGTGACTGCCCAAGGGCCGCGTGCATGCGCAGGGATACTCGATACGCGTAGGACCCTTCCCAAAGTAGCAATCCAGTCACCGCCCGCTTAGTCACTCCACCCTCTGGACAATCTGCCCGCGCTGGGGTCCGCTGCGAGCAACGGAGGACATCACATGGGTCAGCGCATTTTTTCCGACCGGGCGCGTCCGGTGCATATGGGGCCATACCCGACAGAACGGTTGCGCCGGGGGCCTGTGCCGCAGGAGCCGATCCCCCCGATGCAGCCTTTGTCCTTCCAGCGGTCCGATCAGCCTGACAGCATTGTCAATGCTATGGGCGAATACCAGACCATGCTGGATGTGATCCGCGACGGGCTGGTCAATGGCGCGGCGGCGGAGATCCCTGACGATCCGCTGGAACGCGCCCAGCATCTGAAAGCCTTTGGCTATTTCCACGACGCGGCCATGATCGGCATCTGCCATTTGCCCGATGCCGCCCGTCTGGTCCATCCTTTGGAAAACCCCCAAATCCCACGACTGGCCCAAGATCTGAGCACGCGGCAAACCAAGACGCTGGCCTCCGGTATCGATATGATCATGGCGGACCTCAAGGACAGCATCGCCAAGCCGCTCGCGCCGATGGACGACCATACTCATGCCATCGTTTTCCTGATCGAAAACCCGCGCGCGCCCCGCCGCGACGAACCCGGCAGCGACTGGATCATGGACGCACAGGACCATCGCGCCTGCCTGCTGGGCAGCGAAATTGCCAATGTCATCGCCAGCTATGTGCGGCTGCTGGGATTTCCCGCCCGCGCGCATTCCGCTTCGGCAGGGGAGGTTGACCTCAACCACCTCGCCGTCGCCGCTGGTGTGGCACGGGTTGAAGGAGACCGTCTGGTGGCCCCGTTCCTCGGCGACCGGTTCGGGCTGGTTGCCGTGACCTGCCGGATGGATCTGGCGGTGGATGAACCGCTGGCCGTGGATCCGGGCGATGGCGGGCTGCGCTATTGGCTGGGGGTGGGCACGCGCAAGGCCGGCCGCGTCGGCAATCCCTTCGACACCAGGCAATTCGTGGACGGTCCGCACCCGTTCGAACGGCTAAAGCGGGTCGATGACCCCACCACCTTCATTGATGAACCCCGCGTCGCGCGCGTGCCCAAGCGGGCCGACATGTTTGCGCGGGCGCAATTCGGAGATATGGGCAAGGCCAATCAGGACAATGCCACCGGGGGCTATTACGCCCGCAAATCCGCGCCCAGCTATGCGCAGCGCCGCGCGCTGGGGGCTTTTGTGCTGATTCAGGATGGCGATCCGGACCCGGTGGAGCAGCCGCCCAAGGACGCCGCGCGCAATGCCGCCAACCTCAAGGCCGCGATCTACTGGCTAGGGATCGACGCTGCAGGGCTGTCGCGTTGTCCGGACTGGACGTGGTATTCCCATGACGCGCGCGGCGAGGCGATCTCGCCGCCGCATGACCAGGCGATTTCGATGATCGTGGACCAGGGCTATGAAACCATGGAAGGCGCCAGCGGTGACGACTGGATCAGTGTCGCCCAGTCCATGCGCGCTTATCTACGCTTTTCCTTGCTGGGCGGGGTAATTGCCAAACAATGCCGCAATCTGGGCTATTCGGCCAAAGCGCATACGGTGATGGATGGCGAGGTGCTGCAACCCCCGCTGCTGCTGCTGTCGGGGTTGGGGGAGGTCAGCCGGATCGGTGAGGTTATCCTCAACCCCTATCTCGGGCCACGCCTGAAATCGGGCGTGGTCACCACGTCCATGCCCATGACCCATGACAAACCCATCGATTTCGGCCTGCAGAAATTCTGCGAATCCTGCAACAAATGCGCCCGCGAATGCCCAAGCGGGGCCATCACAGCCGGGCCGAAGTTGATGTTCAATGGCTATGAGATTTGGAAATCTGACAGCCAGAAATGCGCCACCTACCGCATCACCAACAAAAACGGGGCCATGTGCGGGCGCTGCATGAAAACTTGCCCGTGGAACCTCGAAGGTATCTTTGCCGAACGCCCGTTTCGCTGGGCGGCGATGAACCTGCCTGCAACGGCCCCGGCCCTGGCCAAGCTGGACGATATGGTTGGCAATGGCGGGCTGAACCCGGTCAAGAAATGGTGGTGGGACATCGAACTCTGCGAAGACGGCGCCTATCGCGCAGCGCGCGAAACAGTGAATGCCCGCGACCTAGATAAGAAGCTCGACGTCAGATACGAAGACCAGACGCTTGCCGTCTACCCCGCGCCTTTGGCTCCGCCACCCTGGCCCTATCCCTTCCCGATGGACCGCGAGGCCGGGATCGAAGCCTACCAGGCCATGGTAACCGCCGAGCAATACAAGCTGAACCTCGAAAGTGAGAGCCCGGAGGGCCAGCATCATTACATTGTGCCCGAAGACGCCCCTGTCATTCAGGTGGAAGTCACCCGCGCTGATAACCTTACCGATGACATCATCCTCTATGAATTCCGCCGTCCCGATGGCGGGGAACTGCCGCAATGGAGCGCAGGCGCGCATCTGGATATCGTGGTGACCCCAGAATACCTGCGTCAATATTCCATGTCGGGTAACCCGGCGGACCGGAACCTCTATCAGATCGCGGTGCTGCGCGAAGATCAGGGGCGAGGTGGCTCCATGATGATGCACCGAATATTCACTCCAGGCCGCCGCGTTTTTGTCTCCAAACCCATCAACCATTTCGAACTCGTGGAAGAGGCGGAGAATACCCTGCTGATGGGCGGCGGCATTGGGATCACGCCGATGGTTGCCTTCGCCCATCGGCTGCACGCACTGGCTCGCCCGTTTGAACTGCATTACTCCGTCAGCGACCAGGCGCAGGCCGGGTTCATGGCAGATCTGCAAGATGTGCCATGGAAAAACCAGGTGCACCTGCACATTTCCGCAGAGGGCACACGTGCGGATTTGTATGCGCTGATGGCGCGGTACAAACCGGGCTGGCACGTCTACACATGCGGGCCGGATCGCTACATGGATGCGGTCATCGTCGCCGCAGAACAAGCCGGGTTCACGGAGGATGAACGCCACCTGGAGTACTTCTCGGTTCCCGAACAGCCCGAATATGTAAATCACGATTTCACCCTGAAACTCGCCCGCTCGGGCCGCGAATTCCTGATCCCCGCAGACAAAACTGCCACCGATGTGCTGGCCGAAAACGGAATCCACGTGGATGTGAAATGCTCTGACGGGATCTGCGGGGTGTGCAAATGCGGGCTGCTCGACGGAGAGGTGGAACACCGCGATTTTGTCCTTTCGAAGAAACAGCGCGAAGGCGCGATCATCCTGTGCCAGTCCCGCGCGGCGGACCCCGATGGTGTCGTGACCGTGGAAATGTAGGCAGATGGATCACAAGACGTTCCTGCAGACACTGGACCAGACCGCCAAGGCGCGGCTGACCGCGCGCGCGGATGGTCCAGGCCTGTGGCATCTGGCTGGTCACGGAGGGATGATCCTGCTGCTGGGCATGCTGATCGCCGCCCGCGTGCCGTTTTGGTGGCTTCTGCTGTTGCCACAGGGCATCCTGCTCGTTTTTCTTTTCACACTGCAGCACGAATGCACGCACAAGACGCCCTTTGCCTCTGACCGCCTGAATGAATGGGTGGGCTGGCTCACCGGCGTGATCCTGTTCCAGCCGTTTCTATGGTTCCGGTATTTCCACTTTGCCCACCACCGCCACACCAATGACCCAGACCTCGACCCTGAATTGTCGGCCGCCAAGCCCAACACCTGGCCGGGCTTTCTGCGCCATCTCAGTACCGTGGATTACTGGGCTGACAAAGCCACGCTGTTGGCACAGACCGCGACCGGTCGGATTGAGGCTCCATACCTGCCACCCAACACCCACGCGCGATTGCGGCGGGAGACGTGGGGGATGCTGATCCTCTACCTCGCCGCGTTGGTGTTCAGCCTCACAATCTCCCCCATCTTGCTGTTCGTTTGGATCCTGCCGGTGCTTCTTGGTTTCCCATTCCTGCGCCTCTACTTGCTGGCCGAACACGGGCGCTGCCCGTACGTGGCCGACATGTTTGTCAACACTCGCACGACGTATACCAACCGGATCGTGCATTTCCTCGCGTGGAACATGCCCTACCACGCCGAACATCATTGCTTTCCACAAGTGCCCTACCACCGCCTGCCTGACATGCATGGCATGGTGCAGAAGCATCTGCGCAGCACCTCGGATGGTTATGCAGAGTTCACCACCGATTATATGCGCGGCTTTGCCCATTCTGGCACGGTCGAAAAGTAGACGGCGTCATTGCTTTGTCATGTTCACGGGCCATGTGCATGATGGTACCAACCGCGCCGTACGGGACCGGAGCATGAAAGACCAGACCACCACCATGACAACCGTGTTTCGCGGCGCACAGGTTCTGCTGTCGGATGATTTGGTTGAGGCTGACGTCTCCATCGCCAACGGTGTGATCGCCGAGATCGGTTCAGATTTGCCCGCTGACCGGACGGTGGATGCCCGCGGTTGTCTGCTGGCCCCGGCGCTGATCGATCTGCATGGCGATGCGTTTGAACGGCAGATGATGCCGCGACCGGGCGTATTTTTCCCGCTGGAAACGGCGCTCCTGGAAACTGACCGGCAATTGGCAGCAAATGGCATTGCTACCGCCTACCACGCGCTGACCATCGGTTGGGCGCCCGGCCTGCGCTCTGTCGAGAGAGGTGCCGAGTTCCTGGCGGCGCTGCAGGCCCTGGCCCCGCGACTGACCGTGGAAAACCGTGTGCAACTCCGGTGGGAAACCTTTGCATTCGAAGCGGTGGACCTGATCCGCAACGCCCTGCAATCCCCGCTGACTCCGTCGCTGGCGTTCAACGATCACCTGTCCATGTCGCTGCGCAGCTTCGACACCACGGTGCAGGCGCGCGGGTTCGAACATGCAGCCAATTACGCCGTCGCCGATCTGGACGACCCCCGGATACTCAAGCGGTTCGGCAAGGACATGACCAACTCGGGCTTGCCCGATGCTGAATACCTGGCACTGGCGCGCAAGGTCTGGGCGCGCCGCCCGGATGTGCCAGGCACCATCGCGCAACTGGCCGAGGCCGCCCGCGCCGCCGGTGCTCCCATGCTCAGCCACGATGACACGCGCAGCGAGACACGTGCCTTTTTCCGTGGTCACGGCTCGCGCGTCAGCGAGTTTCCGATGACGCTGGAGGCCGCTCAGGCCGCGCGCGAAGGAGGTGACACGATCATCTTCGGATCACCCAATGCCGTGCGTGGCGGCAGACATATCGGTTCACTTGCCGCTGCCGATATGGTGGAGGCGGGGCTCTGCGATGCGCTTGCGTCCGACTATTTCTACCCGGCCATGCTGGCGGCAGTGTCGCGCATGGACCGGGAAAAGCGCGCAGATCGCGCAACGCTCTGGTCGCTGGTATCCGACGAGCCAGCCCGCGCTATGGGGCTGACCGACCGGGGCCGCATCGCGCCGGGTTTGCGTGCAGATCTGGTGCTGCTGGACTGGCCGGAGGATGACGCACCGGCGGTCCTGGCCACTTACGTGGCCGGGCGGGCGGCCTACCAGGCGCAGCCTCTGGGGCACTGACCGGCTCACTGGACACTTCCGCGCCTCTGGGCCAGAGTCCGCGTTATGAGTTAGGAGATCCCCATGCCGCGCATCCCCCGCGCCATTTTGACGGAGAGTTTTCAGGCCATGAAGGCCGCGAGGGATCCGATTATAGGCTGCGGGGCCGGTACCGGCCTGCCCGCCAGATGTGAAGCCGCCGGGGGCATCGACCTGATCGTCTGTCACCTGGGGCTTACCACCGGCGGTGCCATCGGCGCGGAAACCGCGCGGAAACTGGAAGACTGCCCTGCGTTGGTAAATGATTGGGCCGAAGCCGCGCTGCGGGTTAACCCCGATGTCATCGTGTTGGCGCATGGCGGCCCGGTCTCCATGCCCGATGATGCGGAATACGTGCTTCAGAACACCGACAATTGCCATGGCTTCTACGGTGCCCCGTCTATGGAACGCCTGCCGACCGAGATCGCCCTGACCGAACAGACCCGCAGTTTCAAATCCATACGGTTTGCCGAATGATGCGCATCTTTGACCGGGCCGAAACGGCCCTGGCCTGGATCGCGACTGGTCGACCGGGCTGGCCCATGCTGTTTGTTGCGCTCTTTGCCGCCGTGATGTTCCTGCCCGGCTTCTTCACCGTGCCCCCGATTGACCGCGACGAAACCCGCTTTGCCCAAGCGTCGCGCCAGATGGCGGAGAGCGGTGATTTCATCGACATCCGGTTGGGGGAGGGGACGCGTTACAAGAAACCCGTTGGCATCTATTGGCTGCAATCGGCGACCTTGAAGATCGTTGGCGCAGACCATGCGCGCGAGATCTGGGTGTATCGCCTGCCATCGCTGGTGGCGGCGGTGGCCGCCTGCCTGTTAACCTACCTGATCGCCCTTTCGCTGGTTAACGCGCAGTCGGCATTTCTGGCCGCACTGATGATGTCCACTTGTTTTGTCCTGACTGGCGAAGCACGGCTGGCCAAAACGGACGCGACCTTGCTGGTCACGATCCTTGTGCCGCAACTGATGTTGGTCCGCCTGTACATGCAGGGCGCGCTGTCGGGCATGGGGCCGTGGCTGTTCTGGGGCGTGCTAGGCGCATCAGTGCTGGTCAAGGGGCCGATCGGCCCCATGGTGGTGGGGCTGACAGTTCTGGCGCTCTGTCTCCTACGGCGGGAGGTCCGCTGGCTGGGCGACCTGCGCCCGGCGCGTGGGTTTCTGTTGTTCCTCATCGTCGTTTTGCCCTGGTACGTGGCGATCACCCTGAAGACGGGGCAGGCCTTCTGGGACGAAGCACTGGGGCGGGACCTGCTGGGTAAGATCGCACAGGGGCAGGAAAGCCATGGCGCACCGCCCGGCGCATTCAGCGCGGCGGTCTGGTTCACCTTCTGGCCCTCCAGCCTGCTGTTGCCATTTGGAATATGGTTTGCCTGGATCGCCCGGCGCGAGGCAGCGGTGCTGTTCTGCCTTGCTTGGCTTTTGCCCAGTTGGCTTGTGTTCGAACTGACCGCCACCAAGCTGATCCACTATGTCCTGCCCACCTTCCCGGCGATAGTCATTCTCTGTGCGTCAGGCTGGCTGAACCATGCACCGGGGCTACCGGGGCGGGTGTATACCGTGTTTCTGGCCCTATTCCTGGCGCTGGCCATTCTGCTCGCTGCCGTGCCTGCCGGGTTCATGTGGCAGTACGATCAATGGCCCACTTGGCCCTGGTATGTCGGTTTGTCTGTGTCTGTGTTTGGCATCTGGCTGACCTGGACCCGCATGCGTGCGGGCGACCGGCTGTCGCCGGTTCTGGGCTTCGCTGCCTTGGCACTGGGCCTGTCGCTCGCGCTGTTCCCCACAATGGCGCGGTTTGCGCCGCTCTGGCCGTCGGTTGCCCTGGCTCAGATGCAGGAAGGAGTTACATTGTGCGAAAACCCGGTTGTGATCTCGCTGGGCTATCAGGAGGAATCCCTGATGTTGCTGTCTGAACACCTCCCGGTGTTCCTGCACGATCCGGCACAGGCGATTGCACGGGTGCAGGCGGCCGACTGCGCCTTGGTTTATGTCGATGCGCCCCATCGCCCAGCATTTGAACAGGGAATGGCGGATCGCGCTTTTGAACCGCTTGGCCGCTTTGAAGGGTTTTCCATCGGCGGTGCAGATGAGGTGGAGATCACTGGCTACCTGTTCCGCTGATCACGGCCGCCAGCAGCCCGCTGGTGTCAGGTAAAACCGGATCGCCCGCCCGGCATAGGCGCCGGTATGGATTGGGTATTCCTCGATCAACTCCGCCTCGCATGGCGGCACGCCCGAGGTGCCCAAGTAAAGCGCGGGCGCATGACGCTCCGTTGGATAGCTGAGCTTTTGCGCAAAGTAATGCGGCGCATGGCCTTTGTGAGGTTGGGCAAAGATGTTCAGCCCGCTGTCACGTCCTGTATGGAACAGATCGGCCAGCATATCGCGGTCATCGGCCACGATATCCTGCACCCCCTGCGTGCGCGCCAGATCCAGCGCATGGCGGCTCAGATCAGCGCGCCCAACATACCGGCGCATAACCAGCCGCCCGTCTTTTTCCAACCGCCAGGTTGTAGCCTGGGTCGCCACCGCCGGGATCGCCAGCGTTAAGACCATGTTCAGCGCGATCCCGATCCAGACAATCCATCTGAACCGCGGCCACAGGAACGGCACCGCGAGCAGCACAATCCCGACACAGGCGGTCACCGCCCAGTTGGCATAGGCGCGGGACAACAGCGCCTGTACGGTCACCAGCAGGATGATCGGGGCCGAAATCCAGCCAAACCACCGCGCCTGCCAGTTGGGCGCGCGGAGCGCGGCAACCAACGCGATCAGGTAAGCGCCAAACAACACCGGGCCGAACACGGCAAACTGCGCGACAAAAAACTCCACCGTGCCGCTGACATTCAACGTCACACCTGGCTTTTTCACCCAGTCCACATTGTCTGCCGTATGCGAGAGGGTGGCGAGGTCGTTTTGCAGGTTCCAGATCACGTTTGGCGAAATTACTACCGCAAATGCCACCAAAGCCACTGCTGCGTCCCGCCATGCAATCCGCGCCTCGCGCACAAACATCGCGCCCAGTGGGGCGCAGACTAACGCGTAAATGGCTGCGTATTTGGACATCATGCCCAGCCCCAGGCACAGTCCCAGAACCATGGCCAGCCTCGTATCTGGCCTCCGCGTCAGAAGTAACCAGGCCCAGGTGGCCCCGGCAAAAAACGGCATCAGCACAGTGTCGGTGGATACCATAAAAGACCCCAGCGCCACTGCAGGCATTGTGATATAGAACAGCCCGACCATCGCCGCCGTGCCACGATCGGCAAACTCCCGGGCCGCACCCATCAGGATCAACGCCGTCGCCGCATGCAGGATCGCACCGGGCAGGCGTACCCAGAAGGCGCTGGAACTACCCGCCAGATCCGTCATCGCCCGAAGCAGCCACCCCACCATAGGCGGTTTGGAATAATAGCCCCAGTCTAGGTTCTGACCCCAGACCCAGTATTGCGCCTCATCAACGAACAGGTCAGCAGTAGAAGACCCAAGCAGGACAACCCGGTAAAGCGTGACCGCAGCAATGGCCCAAAAGGCCAGGGTCAGAAGGTCACGCTGGCGGTGCGGCAGATCGTTTTTCAGCATGGATAAGCCACAGGTTCCGGGTGTAGATGACCACGCCAATAGACTGGCCCAGGATGAACACCGGGTCGGCCCGGTGGATGGCATAGGCCAGCAAGGTCAGCCCGCCGGTGATGGAAAACCACCAGAACATCTCGGGCACGACCGATTTCTTTTGCCGCTCCGACGCGATCCACTGCACGATGAACCGCATGGAAAACAGCAATTGTGCGCCCAAGCCAACGGCAACCCAGATCAGCTCGCCCGTGGTTTCGACTTTGAAAAAGGAAAGGATCGCGTCCATCAGCCGCCCGCCTTGGTGTCGGCGGCCGGTACCAGGATTTCCTGCGCCCGCGCAGTTTTGCGCCGTTTCAACAGCCACGCCACTCCGATCAGGTCGTGAATACCCACCAGCCCGCGCTGCAGGTTGTTGTATTTGGATTGCCCGCCGCCACGTTCGCGGTGGCTCACATCAACATGGGCAATCTCCCACCTGTGCCGTTTAAACAGCGCGGGCAGATACCGGTGCATGTGGTTGAAATAGGGCAGTTCTAGAAATGCATCACGCCGAAATGCCTTGAGCCCGCAGCCTGTGTCGCGCGTATCATCGTCCAGCATCCAGGCTCGCACCGAATTGGCAAACCGCGACGCCCAGCGTTTTGACGCCGTATCCTGTCGCCCGACCCGCTGACCCGCCACTAGTCCCAGAGTTTCCGGTGCAGGGTCCGCCAGAAATGGCGCCACAAGGTTTGGGATTTCCGCAGGCGGGTTTTGCAGGTCTCCGTCCAGCGTGCAAACAATCTCGCCTCGCGCCGCCTGGACCCCGCTATGCACGGCCGCCGATTGCCCACCTGCCTTGGGATGATAAACCCGCCGCAGCCAGGAATAGCGCGCCTGCGCCTCGGCAATCAGCTTGCCAGTGTTATCGCTGGACCCGTCATCCACCAGCACAACCTCAAACGCCGGTAGGCCTGCGCAGGCCTGCGCGATCTCCTCAATCAGCTGCGTAACGTTTTCCGCCTCATTGTGCAGAGGGCTCACCACCGTGATCATCATTGGCCGGTTTTGTCCGTTTTGTTCTTAGTCTTCGGCCCAATAGCGCCTGAATAGAGTACGCCGCCCGAATTTTGCCGGTGTCTAGCACCGTTCTGAGAGCCTGTCACGGCGCAACGAAAAGGCAGCGGGCGGGCGCTCACGCTGCGCTGGAGCGGCGCAGCCTGCGCCACAATGGACGTCCGGCAAAGCGCAAAAACACCAAGGACAACCCGATGCCGAGCACGGATGGCATGTACAGAGCCCACCACATGGAAGGGTTCTGCAACACAGCCGCCCCAACGGATCCCCGCAAACCCTCCAACGCGATCAGAATGACAAAGGCCACCACCACCTGCGGCCACAAACCAAAGCGAGAAAACCCACCCATCATAAGGACTGAAAACCCGACCATGGCCACGGCGAGGCAAATGGCCGTCCAAGAGAACCGCTCATGCAGTTCCTCCACGATCGCGCCTTGAGAATAGCCTTCGGTCTTCAACCGGTCGCCATACAAAATCAATTGCCAGGTCGATACGGCGCGGATGTTGCGGCGGATTTCCTGATCGGTATTGGCAAACCCCGACGCATTGAAGGAAAAATCTTCGAATAGACCTGTAGACAGCGTGTTTTCGCGCGCATCATGGCGGATCGCCATGCCGTCTAGCATCACCAGGTTGGCGCCTTCATCATTGCGTACCAGAAACGCCTGCGCGCCCACGTATGTAACCGGTTTCTCTGGATCACGACGGTCTGACAGGAACACGTCGTTCAGAGTGCCGTCATAATCGATGCGCCCGATGTAGAAGGTCACGCCGGGCGCGGGATGCATGAAATTGCCTTCGTTCAGCAACTGCGCGGTAACATCGCGAGCCACATCTGTTTCCCGCAGATCCAGTTGTTGCAGGGACGCAGGACGCACCACGGTGGTAATCAACCCCATCATCAGCCCCACGATCAGACCGAACAGGACAACAGGCCGCGCCAGCCGCGCTGGGCTCGACCCGGTCGCCAGCATCACGGTCAATTCGCTTTCTTGGTTCAGCCGGTTGGTTGCGTAGACCGCCGCGCCAAAGGCCGCCATTGGCATTACCGTGCGGATGAGCGTTGGCAGGGCCAGCGCTGTGAATTCCAGAAACACCATGGCGGACTGACCTCCGCCAATCAGCTTGTCAAACAGGCTGACCGACCGTGAAATCCAGAATACACCAACCAGCACGAGCGTGAAAAACCCGAAGAAGGTCAAAAGCTGTCTCAGGAAATATCCGTCAAATCGCGACATGTGCCGTTCTGTCCCGCCGATTTCTGCGCTCAAGCTATCCGTTCGGTGGTTGGAGAGGAAACGAGACCCTCTGTCAAGCTATGGGAGACAAGCGCATTTTTCTGAGGCAATTGGAGAAATGCGTTCAAACTTAGGGTGTTGGCGCGTGTTTGATAGGTTGCTCGACATGAGTGGGCTTGCTACTTTTAACTTGTTATCGTGCTCAAGGTTATTGAAGAAAGGGCCAAGAGGTTGCTGCGGCTCGACTTGGAAAAGGTAAAAGCGCAGCGGGTGCACGCGGCAAAGGCGCGGGCGCTGCCGGTGCTGCAGACGGCGAGCAGATTGTTGGACCCGGCCAGGAACTAATCGACAACCTGCGCGGCGAAGACAAGGCGGGTATCCGCAAGGTGCTGGCTGGAACCTACGCCATGCTTTCGAAAACACCGGATGATGGCAGTGGCATGGTCGAAGGCACGCCTTTCACCATGGCAGGCGCAAAGAAACTGGCAGACAAGCTGAACGCTCGTGCTGGTAACGAAGGCGAAAAGGGCGCTAAGGCGGCCAGCGTTCTGTTGCAGATGCTTGGCGCAAAGGAAGGCGACGATGAAGTTGTCCATGGCCTGAGCGTCATGAAACTTTCGCATCTGGCCAAGCTGGCCGATGGCATCCGCGGCGGCGCTGGCAAGAAATAACTGATTTCATAATCAGGTGTCAGTGGGGCTGCCTTTGGCAGCCCTGTTTTTTTGCTAGGCACAGACGCCGAATGAATCGGCTTGTACGGTGTGGGCGCGCGCGGGCATAGTGGACGCATAGTGGTAAAGGAGTCCGGACATGAACGACCAATCCCAGATCCCGAATGATCTCGATAGTTTCTGGATGCCGTTCACGGCGTCGCGCTGGTTCAAATCGAACCCCCGTCTGATCGGTAGCGCGGAAGGTGTGCACTACACTACAATGGACGGTCACAAGCTGATCGACGGTACTGGCGGTCTCTGGTGCTGTAACGCCGGACACAATCATCCGCGCATCGTGGCTGCCATCCAGGGGCAGGCCGCCACTCTGGATTTTGCGCATTCCTTCAACCAAGGCCATGCAATTGCGTTTCAGGCTGCCAGCCGCCTGACAGAACTGGCCCCCGGGTTTGATCATGTGTTCTTCACCAATTCCGGGTCCGAGGCCGTGGACACCGCGCTGAAGATCGCACTGGCCTATCACACCGCAAATGGCGAAGGCGAACGACGCATGCTGGTGGGGCGGCAGAAAGCCTATCATGGTATCAATTTCGGCGGGCTCAGCGTAGGGGGTATTGGACTGAACAAGGGTCAGTTTGGCACGCTCTATCCATCGACTGCACATATGCGCCACACCCTGCTGCCGGAAAACGCATTTACCCGTGGTCAGCCCCAAAGCGGCGCCTATCTGGCTGAGGACCTGGCTGGCATCATCGAAACCTATGGTGGCCATACGATCGCGGCGGTCATCGTAGAGCCAGTAGCGGGCGCCGGTGGCGTCTTCCCACCGCCGGTGGGCTACTTGGAACGTCTGCGGGAACTCTGCGACCGGCACGGCATCCTGATGATCCTCGATGAGGTCATCACCGGCTTCGGCCGTTTTGGTACCGCCTTTGCCAGTCAGCACTACGGCGTCACGCCGGACCTGTTCACTGTAGCCAAGGGGCTGACCAACGCCACCGTGCCCATGGGCGGTGTGTTTGCCTCGTCCAAAGTGCGCGAGGCATTCCTGAAAGGTCCAGACGCCATGCCGGACCTGTTCCACGGTTACACTTATTCCGGCCATCCGCTGGCCTGTGCGGCGGCGCTTGCCACTCTGGATGTCTACCGCGACGAAGGCATTTTCGAAAACGCCGCAGCCATGGCCCCAGTCTGGGAAGAGATGCTGCATTCGGTCCAGGACGCGCCGGGCGTGATGGACGTGCGCAACGCCGGGATCCTCGGAGCGGTTCAGTTGCAGTCTGGCGAAACCGTCGGTGCTGCCGGACGTGCGATGTTCGAGAAGCTGTGGGATCTGGGGCTCAGCGTCCGCCCGATCGGCGACAGCCTTGCAATGTCCCCACCGCTCACGCTGACCGAGGGTGATATCGCTCAGATCGGAAAAGTTCTGAACAAAGGTCTCCGGGGGTAAAAAATCAATTAATGGATCTTATTCGAAGCGTCGACGCTTCGCAGGCAATTCGTTGACGAATTGCCTTACTCAAGGGACAGGGTGGGTCGTCCTCCAAAAGGCTGCGTGCCTCGTTCAGGATGCCGGAGCACAATCCGTGGCAGGTCTCCCCGAGGCAGACATAGTCAGGGATTGCGCTCAAGTGGCGCATAGCTGGGATTGGGCCGTTCCCTTGTTTGCATCGCGTCACACCACTTGGCTCTTTGCATCAAGAGAGGGAAACCGCCCCAACCCGATCTTCTCTCATGCCGCTGTGTCTTAGGTCTCCGGCAGGTTCACTTTCAGGCCTGCCGCTTCGCTTTCCGGGAATTATACCCGGGTCTCCAGCGGATGCCATCGATCTGACCCCGCCAAAAATGGAGGGTCGCGTCGCTTGCCAAGACACCACGACGGGCCATTCGCACATCGTCGCCATCTGCCAGTTTAAGTTAAATTTCACGCAGCGGCTTGAGAATGTCGTAGTTCAAAGATCGCTTCAGACCCATCTCTTGTTCCCCATCTGAGCCAAAACAATGGTGCAGTTTTAGGGGGCAAATACACATTCTTACGAGTAATCTGGCTACTCGAAAGTATAGAGCATTTCACCGTTTGCGTAACTTTGTCTGCACTTTTGGGCCGATATACTACCCTTGGTGGGAGAATTGGTATGGTATTAAGTCAATCTGTTTTTAATGGATCGTTTTGGACATCCCTGAATAACGTTCGTGCGTACATATTTCTGGGCATGGTGATGGTGGTTGCTTGTCCACTCGTCCTTTTTATGCAAAACAGCTACCAGATAGCCGATCAGCGTGAACTTAATAAAGTCGAGCAATCGCATCTGGTGATTGCAGAAAATCTTTGACGTTGCCCCCTGATCCGGGCCGTTCAGGTGTAGAATCCGCTCCTGTTTCTTTCTTGTGATGGGGTTGGGGTCAAGACCGGCTGAGCGGAGCCAATGCGGAGCTCAAGCGAAGCCGGTCGGGTGGAACGTAGTCTTTGGGCGAACTCGGTCGGTGTCTGCCCGTTCAGCGATGTGTGTGGTCTGTTGA